>DAIPYB010000469.1:0-2736 GCA_036782955.1 Pseudoxanthobacter sp.
GCGGCTTCTGCGTCAGCGACTTGGCGATCACGACCTTCTGCTGTTGCCGCCGGAAAGCTCGACGATGCGGGCATTGGGGTTGATCGCGCGGATGTGCAGAAGGCGCGACCACTCTTCCGCGACCCGGCGCCGGCTCCCCTGACTGACGATGCCGCCGGCCGGCGGATCGGTCACGATGCGGCCCATGTAGATGTTTTCGGCGATGGACATCTGCTCGAAGAAGCCCTCCGCCTTGCGATCCTCGGTGACATAGACGATGCCGTCCATGACCGCCCGGTGGGGCTGGCGATAACGCACCGACCGGCCCATGAAGCGCAGTTCGCCGCCGTGGAAGATGTTGCGCTTGAGCACGCCCGCGATGATCTTGGCGGTCTCCGTTCGCCCGGAACCGATCAGGCCGAACAATCCCGTCACCTGCCCGGCATAGAGCGAGAACGAGTTGTTGCGCACCATCGAGCCCATGGAGAGGTTCTCCACGCTGAGCACGCGGGCACCCGGCCGGCGGGCCTCGTCATCAGTGCGCTTGCGGTAGAACAGCTCGTCGGACAGGCTGCGGCCGACCATGGCGGCAATGATGCCGTCGCGGTCGAAGCGCGTCGTCACGTCGGAGACAACCAGTTCGCCGTCGCGCAGGATCGTGATGCGGTCGGAGATCGCCAGCGCCTCCTCCAGCGCATGGCTGATGAAGACGATGGAAACGCCGCGCTTCTTCAGCCGATCGATCAGGGAGAAGAAATAGTGCTTCTCCTCCGGCGTCAGCGTGGCGGTCGGTTCGTCGAAGATGATGACGCGGGCGTTCTGGCGCACCGCGCGGGCGATTTCGACAAGCTGCTTCTGCGCGGCCCCGAGGGTCGAGACATTGGCCCACGGATCGACGTTGAAGTTCAGCGACGACAGGAACTGCTGCGCGGCGATGTAAAGCCCGCGCAGGCGGTTGAACAGTTTTTCCTCGCCCAGATAAAGGTTCTGCGCGACCGTCATCGACGGTACCAGACTGGTTTCCTGAAACACCATGGCAATGCCGTGCTTCAGGGCTTCCGCCGGGTTCTGGAAATCCACGACCGTGCCGTCGAACCGGATCTCGCCATCGGAGCGCGGCGTCACGCCGGCGATCATCTTGGTCAGCGTCGATTTTCCCGCCCCGTTCTCGCCGAGCAGGGCGTGGATCTCGCCCTTGTAGAGCGAGAAATCGACGTTCTTCACCGCGTAGACGCCTCGATATTCCTTGGAGACGTTGGTCATCTCGATAAGGGGCGCGGTCATTTCCCGTCCTCCCTGCGTGCGGTCACGGCATCAAGGCGCAGCACGGCATCGCCGCCCTTCGCGGTCACGAGCAGTCCGTCGGCAACCGGCACGACGCTGGTGATGCCGTGGCGATTGCCGTCCGCGCGGCTGTGGAAGCTGCGGCGGGGATTGAAATCGCGGTCGAGGCAGACGAGCAGGCCATAGGACCGCGTCGGCGCCCACGGCTTCAGCACGCCGAGCTGCTTCACGGCGCCGCCCTGCAGCGGCTCGCGGAAACTGCGGCCCGAGGCCAGGGCGGGGGCAACCCAGAACTCCGCCGGCACTTCCGACACCATGCGGGCGCGGAAGGACTTTTCGCGCAGCACGAATTCGATGAGCTGGCTGCGCGGTGCGAAGCAGGCCAGCCACACCGCATCCGCCGTCGCCAGCAACCGGCCGGGATAGGCCGGCAGGTTATCGAGAAGCACCGCCGGGGCCTTGCGCTCAGGCGAAAGCGCGATCAGGCGATGGCGCCATGCTTCCGCCACCACGATCCGGCCGTCGGACCCGATCAGGATGCCGGAGGGCCAGCCCAGTCCATCGGCAAGGCGGGTCGCAGCACCCCTGTCGGTGTCGATGCTCCAGACCGCGCCATCGTAACGACGCTCCAGCAGGTTGCGCGCCCATCCGTCCGCGCCGTCGCGGGTGGAACCGGATGCAGCGACGAGGCGACCGTCGGCCGCGAAGGCAAGGGCCGTGATGCAGCCCGCCCCGGCAAAGGCATCCGCCGGAACGGTGCGCATGCCCGCCACAGTGCGCAGGATTATACCCTGCCCGGCCACGGCCACGGCCAGCGTTCCGCGCCCGTTGCCGGCAAGCGCCGTGATCGGCGCCGGAAAGGTGGCGACAGTCTGAGCGGCGTCGCCATCGCCCAGTTCCAGCAGGTCGGCGTGGCTGGAGAAGAAAATGTGCCCCTCCTCCGCCACCAGATTGTCCGGCGCGGCAACGGAGGCCACGCAGGGCGCGGCTTCAAGCGCGGTGTTCGGCTGGAAGGCGCCATCCAGCGGCGGCACGGTGACGGCCGCCTCGCCGGCGCCGAACACGGCGTCGAGGGTCTTTTTCAGCACGGAGATCATGCGCGCCCCCAATAGGCCTGCTGGCTCGTCCAGTTTGCGTCCGCGTCGGGCAGGCGGTAGCGGCCGATCCGGTTGTTGTTGATGCCGCCGAGATAGAGCCAGCCCTTGTGCTCGCGGATGGACGTGATCTGCGGATGCGACCGGCCACCGAGATCCCAGAGCGATTCCGTGACCCTGCCCTCAAGCGTCATCTTCAGCACGCAACCGGTGTTGAGGTTGGGATAGAGCCACTCGTCCATCGCCACGCGCTGCGCCATGCGGCGGCGGAAGGCCGGCATCTTCAGGCTGAGGTCGAAGGCAGGGGAGCGCATGCCGGCAAGAGCCACCCAGAAGGTGCCGTCGGACGCGCGGTTGATGTTGTCGGGATAGCCCGGCA
>DAIPYB010000470.1:0-2721 GCA_036782955.1 Pseudoxanthobacter sp.
CGGCAAGGCGGATGTTCTCGGCCACCGTGAAGCGCGGCACGAGGCGGAAGTGCTGATGCACCATGCCGATGCCGTGGGCGATGGCATCGCGCGGGGCGCGGTGAACGGCTTCGCGGCCGTCGATGAGAATGCCGCCGGCATCCGGCTGGACGAGGCCGAACAGCACATTCATCAGGGTCGACTTGCCCGCGCCGTTCTCGCCGACGACGGCATGAACCTCGCCGCGCCGGAAGGAAACCGTCACATCATCCAGCGCGGGCCGCGGGCCGCCGAAATCCTTGGTGACGGCGCTGAGCGTGAGAAAGGGCGGGGGCCCGAGGCCGGCGGGACCGGACGGTCCCGCCGGCGCGGGGCGATCAGCCCCTTCCGCCTCACCGGGCAATGTCGATCTCATTTTTCGCCACCTTGGCCATCAGGGCGAAGACCGATTGCTCGACCGCCGGGTCGACATGATGGAACGGGCGGGAAAGCGTCCAGCCGCCGTTGGCGAGTGTCATCGGAAAGATCTTGTCGCCAAGCGTGCCGGCTTTCAGCATGGCGCCCATCTCGTCATAGGCCTTGTCGAAGTTCAGCACGGTGGAGGCAACGATGGCCTCCGGGTAGGCCTTGCTCTGGTCGATATAGGCGCCCATCGTGAAGACCTGCTCCTCCTCCGCCGCCTGCTGGGTACCGGCATCGGCGGTATCGGCGGAGGGAATGAGGAAATCGGCACCCCGGGCGATGGCACCCACGGAGACTTCCTTCGCCTTCGCCACGTCGGTGAACGAGCCGGTGTAGAGCGTGTCGAAGCCGATATCGGGGCGGATGGCCTTGGCGCCGCGGGCCATGAACTCGATCGAGCGCTTGGTCGAGGGGATCGGTTCGGCGGCGATGACCGCCACATGGCCGTTCTTGCTGGCAGCCGCTGCAAGCGCACCCACGACATAGCCGTACTGATCCCAGTCCACCGACCACGCGGTGTAGTTCTTGATGCCGTCCGTGGAACCGGCATAGGAATAAAGAACGAACTGCGTGTCGGGGAACGCCGGAGCGACCTCCTTGATGGCGGCAGCATAGCCCGACGAGTGGCAGATGATCATCTTCACGCCGCGCCCGGCGAGCTGGCGCAGGATGGCCGGCGCTTTTTCATAGGTCGCGTCTTCGACATAGGACGACTTGAAGCCGTATTTGCCGGCCATCGCCTTGAAGGCGGCATAGCCGCCGGGATCCCAGTTTCCTTGCGAGACGGACTGGGTGAACAGCGCGGCGACCTCCGTTTCCGCCGCGAAAGCCGGGCGGGCGGTGGCGACGGCGGCAAGGCCGAGGGCCGAGGCGGCGAGCGTTGCCAGCATCTGGCGGCGATTGAAAAGGCGCATCATGTCTTGGAACCCCATTCTGGAACCCTGCGGAAAGGTCATTTTTCGTTGAGGCGGCAGAACACGCAGACAGAGACAAGCCGGTCCCGTCCGGAGGGCGCAAGGCGGCCTCCGTTGCAGTCGGGTCCGGGAAAAGGGGCGGCGCGCGCGGGCGTGCCGGCCGGGATGCCGTCAGATCACGGCAATCGCCTCGATCTCGATCAGCAGGTCGGGATCGGCGAGGCCCGCCACCAGAATGAAGGTGCTGGCAGGCAGGGGGTGACCGTCGAAGAAGGCCGTGCGACCGCGATGCAGCTCGGCAATGAAGGCGCGGTCGGTGGCATAGGTGGTGAGCTTCACAACGTTTTGCGGACCGGCGCCCATGTCGGCCAGAAGCAGGCCGAGATTGCGATAGGTCTGATCGACCTGGCGGGCGATATCGCCGGCGCCGACCACATTGCCATTATTATCCCATGAAACCTGACCTGTCAGGAACACCGGCGTGCCGGCGCGGATGACGGCGTGGTTATAATAGGACTGTTGCTTCAGGTCCGCCGGATTGACGACACGGACCGGCGCGGCGCTCTGTCCGGCTGAGATATCGCCCGCTGAGACATCACCGGTAGGCATGGGCGATGTCCCGCGCGCCGGCGGCGGCGTTGGTTGTCACGCCGCGTTCGGCGAGGGCCGTGACAACCTTGGTGCCGACAGTCTTCAGGTCGTCGATGAAATCCGGCACGATCACCGTGATGCCGTCGAGATCGGCATGGAGCACGATGTCGGCCAGCTTGTCGGCAATGGTTTCCGGGCTGCCGACGATCGCGGCCTTGGTCATCGAGTTGCGCTCGTTGCCCTGCTGGATGAAGCGGTTGGCCATCGTGTTCTGGGAAAGGCTCTTGTCGGACGAATATTCGCGGGTCTGGTTGTCGAGGGCGACGACATCGACGCCGGAATTATAATAGTCGACGCGCTCGCGGGCCTCGCGGTCGGTGGCGCCGGGTACGATGGTGAACAGGCCGTAGGTCTTGAAGTCGGTGCGGCCGGCCTCATCGGCCAGTTCTTTGGCCCGCCGGCCGGTCTTGATGAAATCATCCCGGTCGGAACCCAGCATGAAGCTGCCGGTGCAGTTCTCGATGGTGAAGCGGAAGCCGCTGTCGGAGGCGCCGGCGCAGATGATGGGCGGTGCCTTGCGCGGCTTGGGGTTCGACATGCAGTCGGTGAGTTTGTAGAACTCGCCTTCGTGGTCCACCCGCTCCTCGCTCCAGAGCCGCTTGGCGATTGTCACCCATTCCTTCGCCAGCCGATAGCGCCCGGCGTGGTCGAGATCGCGCCACAGGCCCATCTGGCCCTGATCGGCCGGATTGGAGCCGGCGACGATGTTGAGGCC
>DAIPYB010000471.1:0-1878 GCA_036782955.1 Pseudoxanthobacter sp.
CTCCGGGGCCGATCATGCGCTTACCCCGCCATGAAACGGCGGACGTCTTCGGGATGAAGCTGATCCTTCAGGGCCGCCCTGAGGGCATTGGCACCAAAGCGTCGCAGATCATCGTTGAAATCGCCCTCGCGCGGCGTGAGCGACATCGCCTCGATTCCGAGGCTCGCTGCTCTGGCGACCAGGCCGTCTCTGGCACCGTCCCCGGCCGGGTCGCGATCCCTGACGACATAGAGCCGGCGCAGCGACGGCGGGAACAGGATGGCAGCGAGGTGAGCGGCCGAAAGCGCCGCCAGCATCGGCATGTGGGGCAGAACCTGACGGGGCGACAGCACGGTCTCGATGCCCTCGCCGGCTACGAGAACCTCAGCGGCAGTGTCGAAGCGGACTGCGTGGCCGAGAAGGTCGCCCATCGCCCGCCGCGGTGTTTCGACAGGTGCCTTGCCGGAACCGTCCGGGGCGAGCCAGGTGCGATGCGCGCCGGTCTGGTGGCCGGAGAGATCGGTGACGGCGGCGACGAGTGCCGGCCTGATCTCGGTGGGCGAATGCTCATCGGGCCTGTAATAGCACCGGGGATGGTAGCGCAGCGCGGCGGTGCCCGAGAGGCGGGTGATCGCCCGCCCGCGCAGGTAGATCTCCGCAAGCGTGCCGCCGATCGGCTGCGCCATGGCGAAGAGGCGGCGAGACGCTTCAGGCGAACCGGACGCCACGCTGGACGTGCTGCCGGTCGGCGTCTTCGTCTTCTCCGGTTCGGGATGCGGGAGAGCGAGGAAACGGCGCGCTTCCTCGGCCACGTCCTTGAAGTCGACGAGGCCAAGCGATTGCCGGATGATGTCGAGCAGATCGCCATGCTCCCCAGTGGCCATGTCGGTCCACTTCCCCGCCGCGCCCTTGCCGGATTCAGGCCCGGTGAGGCGGACAAACATGGATCGCCCAGGCGTGTTTTGCACATCGCCGACCAGCCAGTATCGTCCGGCGCGCTGGCCGGACGACAGATAATGGCGGCAGACCGCCTCGGCCTCCCGACCGAGACGGATCGCCAGTTCCGAGACATCGTGACGGGGCATCATGCTGCCTCCCGCTCGCCGATGCGCTCGACCGGCCAGCGGTCGAGAACCTTGCCGAGAACGGCAGGGCCAGTCCCATCGACCGGAACGAACATGCGCAGCTTCCATGAGATGATTTCGTGGAAGAGGCCATAGGCCGAGAGGCGCTGACGCATCATGTCGGTAAAGCCGGAGAGTTCGATCCGGTTCGCGCCCATGACGCGGACCCGCCGAAGCTGAAGGCCCTCGGCGAGATCGAGGATCGTCCGACCTTCCATCAGCGCCGCAAAGGCATCATCCGGCGTGACCGATGCGGTTCCGGTCTTGGTCGCGTTCGCGGCCCAGGCTGGAGAGACCTTCCGGCCGATTATGCGCTCGCCGGCGTCAGACTGGAGCCGATAGACGCGGGTGGAGTCATTGGGCAACCGCTTCCAGATCGGCAGCAACAAGCCCGTGACCATATGCAGGGTGCTGTCGGCAAACTCCGGCACTTCTGCAACCTCGGCCTCCCAAGCCGATGCGAAGACGTCCCGGTCGGCCTCGACCCAATGGGTTTCGCCCATCATTCTGACCGGGACGTTATGGGCCTCCATCGGCCGGATCAGGCAGACGCGGCGCTCGATCTCGCCATCATCCAGCATGACGCTCGTGCTGGGGATCTGCACCGCCGCGCGACCCGAGCGCTCGTTGATCAGCAGCTTCGCACGCGGATCATCGAGTTCGGCCAAGGCGGCGTCGAGCGTCACCGGCCGGTTGCGCTTGCGTTCGGTGATAGTCAGCAGGCTGGTCTCGGCCCCGGTGCTGTGCATCCTTTACCTGAAGATCGAGCCATCGC
>DAIPYB010000471.1:1888-2717 GCA_036782955.1 Pseudoxanthobacter sp.
ATGGGTGTAGATCACCTGCCGGTCCGCCACCACGAAGCTTTCGGCGCGCAGCGTCTCCAGTCCGGCATCATAGGTGCCCGAGGCGATGGCGCCCTCAATCCGCGCGGTCAGAAGCTGCTCGAAGGCGGTGAACAGCACGCCCTGAAGCTCAATGGTCAGGGCGAGCAAACGGTTGAGAAACGTGGTGATCGCCGGCAAATCATCCTTGATGCCGTTCGAGTCCATCAGCTTCAGCCCCGTTGCGGCCTCGAACCGCTCCAAGCTGCATCCCTCGACCTTGCCCCGCACCAGCAGGAGATAGAGCTGGCGCAGCGCGTCGCGGGCGTAGTGGCTCTCCAGATTGTCTTCCGGGCGGAACAGGCCCTGACCGCCGGTCTGGCGCTGGCCGCGCGTGATCGCACCCAAGGTGTCGAGGCGGCGGGCGATGGTCGAGAGAAATCGCTTCTCGGCTTTCACATTGGTCGAGATCGGCCGGAACAGCGGCGGTTGCGCCTGATTGGTGCGGTGCGTGCGGCCAAGCCCTTGGATGGCGGCATCGGCCTTCCAGCCCGCTTCGAGGAGATAGTGGACGCGCAGCCGGGTGTTCTTCGCCGAGAGTTCGGCGTGGTAGCTGCGCCCGGTGCCGCCGGCGTCGCTGAACACCAGCACACGCTTGCCATCATCCATGAACGCCTGGGTCTCGGCGAGATTGGCCGAACCGGCGCGATTCTCCACGACCAGCCGGTCGATGGTCACGCTGCGCTTGCGAACGATCCGGCGCGAGCGGCCGGTGACCTCGTCCACGGTGTCAGTGCCGAAATGCTGGATGATCTGGTCGAGCGCGCCGGGG
>DAIPYB010000472.1:0-2716 GCA_036782955.1 Pseudoxanthobacter sp.
ACGCGATCTGCCGCACCACGGTGTTGAGCATGTCCTCCACCTTGGAGGCCAGCATCACCTTGCGCTCGACCGGCGTGCGGGTGCGTTCGATCAGGGTGCGGAAGGTCAGCATCTCACCGAACACACTGGCGGTTTCCGCCAGCGTCAGCGGGGTCGGCGCCATCAGCGCACCGTTGGGTCCCGCCAGCACCTGATGCACGCCATGGCCCAGTTCATGGGCAAGCGTCATCACATCGCGCACGCGGCCCTGATAATTGACCAGCACGTAGGGGTGGACGCCCGGCACCGTCGGGTGGGCAAAGGCGCCCGGCGCCTTGCCGGGCCGGGCCGGCGCGTCGATCCAGTTCCGGTCGAAGAAGGTTTCGGCGATTGCCGCCATGTCGGGCGAGAACCGGCCATAGGCCTCCAGCACCGTCGCCTTCGCGTCCTGCCAGGCGATGATGCGGTTATCGGCCATCGGCAGCGGCGCATTGCGATCCCAGTGATCCAGCGCCTCCTTGCCCAGCCACCGCGCCTTCAGGGCATAATAGCGGTGGGAGAGCCGGGGAAACGCATCGCGCACCGCTGCCACCAGCGCCTCCACGACCTCACGCTCCACGCGGTTGGCAAGGTGGCGCGAATCGGCCACGTCGGTGAACCCGCGCCAGCGGTCGGCGATCTCCTTGTCCTTGGCGAGCACGTTCATCACCAGCGTGAACACGCGCATGTTGGCGCGGAACACGTCTGCCAGTGCATGCGCGGCTTCCTCGCGGCGGGCGCCGTCGGGATCGGAAAGCCGGTTCAGCGCCTGCTCCAGCGTCAGCGTCTCGCCGGCGACGGTGACGCGGATTGCCGCGACAGTCTCGTCGAACAGGCGGTTCCATGCGGCGTGCCCGGTCACCGCTTTTTCATGGAAAAGCTGCTCGATCCGCGGTTCGAGCTGATAGGGCTTCTCGCGCCGGCCATCCTCGATCCAAGGACGATAGTGCGCCAGTTCCGGCGCCGCGAAGCCGGCTTCCAGCGCCGCCTCCTCAAGGTCATTCAATTCGAGACCGAAGAACAGCAGGTGCGTGCCGGCGGCGGTCAGCTTCTCCTGCACGTCGCCATAGAACTTCGCCCGCTTCGCGTCGCTGGTGTCGCCGGCATAGACGAGGCCGGCGAAGGAGTAGAGCCGGCCGATCAGCTCCTCCAGCGCCTCGTAGCGGACGATGATGGCCGCCAGCGCCCGCCCGCCGTCGGGGCCGGCCAGCGTCGGGGCCAGACGACCCTTCACATCGGCCTCGAACGCCTCCGCCTCACGCAACGCGCGGGCAAGGTCGGCCGCCACCTCGGGCGAATCGATGCCGGGATAGAGATCGTCCAGGTTCCATTCCGGCAGCGTGCCGAGCGCCGCCCCCGCCCCGCCGCCGCCGGCACCGTGGCGGATGGCGAACAGCGGATGGGACCGCGCGGAAAAGGCCGGAACAGCAGAACGCGACATCGGACGGAACACTCCAGAACGAAGGCCGGACGGCTACCGCGCGGCCATCTGCCGGCCACAGGCGCCGCCGGAACAGGCGGGCGGGGACCGCACCGGTGGCGCGGCCGCATGTTTCACAAATAGGACGTCCGCCCCCGCCGGATCAATGCGCGGCAAGCTCCGGGCGTGGCCGCAAGAACACATTTTGCATTGTTTGCGGCGTTGTTAACGGAGCGTTGAGGGAAATCGTAAACACACTCTCATTCAGACCGGCTCCGCGCGGGAGAGGGCCACGCGGGCCGGGCCGGCCGGCCGGGATGTCCGTCATTTCCGGTTGCCGGTCCACGAGTGCCCGCTGCGTTGCCCGCCTGCCGGCATGTCGCGCCAGCCGCGCGCCGGATGACAGGAGTAGCCTATGCCTGCCGCGTTCAAGCTTGCGTTCCGCACCACCTTTGCCGGCACGGCGCTCGCCACGCTCATGGCGGCCATGCCGTCGGCGTCCACGGTTGCGGCCATGCCGGGCGCCGGCAGCGGAGCGGCACAGCGCTCCCCGCGCGATATCATTGCCGCCGCCATAACGACCTATGCGCAGGATCCGGTGGAGCACGCCCTGCAGGGCGCCATCACGGCGAAGATGAACGAGATTCATCCCCCCCAGCTTCCCGAGCCTCCGGAGGCTGAAGCCGCACCGGCGGCGGTTGCCAACAACATGACTGCCGCGCCCGCGGAGGCGGCACTGCCGCAGAGCGGTGCGGCTCCGGCTGCCCCGGCCGTGCCGCCCGCGGCAATCGCGCCGCGCGCCAAGCCGCTGTCGCGCAGCGAACAGGACTGGAAGGGCATTGCCGCCTTCTACGCCGCCCGCAACTATGCCCCGGTATTCTTCACCGGCGGCGCCGCCAATGCCCGCGCCCATGCCATCGCCGCCCGGCTCGCCGCCGCCGACGGGGATGGCCTGAACCCGGCCGATTATTCCGCCCTCGATAATTCCGCCTCCCGTCTTTCCCCCGAGCAGGCCGACCGCATCGTCCATGCGGAACTGCGCATGGCGATGAGCGTGCTGCGCTATGCCCGCGACGCGCAGGTGGGGCTGGTCAACCCGGCCTCGCTTTCGCCGCTGGTGGCGGAGAAGCCGGCCGCGCCGGACCCCGCCGCCGTGCTGGCAACCGTTGCCGGCGCCGCCGATCCGGTGGCCGCCATCGACAGCTTCAATCCGCCCTATTCCGGCTTCCACAAGCTGCGACAGAAGCTGGCCGACCTGCGCGCCGGGCGTGCGGTGGC
>DAIPYB010000473.1:0-2708 GCA_036782955.1 Pseudoxanthobacter sp.
TCGTGCTCGTTTTCACCGTCACGCGGATCATCATGATCCCGCAGGGCGAATTCATTTCCTTCGCCGCCCTCACTCTGGCCCAGCTCCAGCAGGGCCAGACCCCGGCTATCATCTTCCTGCTGCTGGGGCTGGGGCTTGCCGCCGGCGTCATGGAAACGGTCTCCGCCGTTCGCACCGCCGCATGGGGCCGGCTGCCGCGCATTGTGCTGTGGACGGTCGGTTTGCCCGTCGTGCTCGCCGCCGTCTCCCTGTTCCTGACGCAGCGCGACCCCGGGCTCGCCGTACAGATCGTGCTGACGCTGGCACTGGTGGCGCCTCTGGGACCTTATCTCTACCGCGTGGTGTTCCAGCCCATCGCCGATGCGTCCGTGCTGGTGCTGCTCATCACCGCCATGGCGGTGCATGTGGCGCTGACCGGTATCGGCCTCGTGCTGTTCGGCGCGGAAGGCGCGCGCGTGGCGCCTTATTCCGATGCCATGGCAGAGTTCGGGCCGCTGCTGGTGTCTGGCCAGTCGATGGCGGTCATCGGTGCCGGCGCGCTGTTCATGGCGGCGTTCTACCTGATCTTCGAGCGCACCATGACCGGCAAGGCCCTGCGTGCCACCGCCGTCAACCGGCTCGGCGCCCGCCTCGTCGGCATCTCCACCGTGCGGTCGGGGCAGATCGTGTTCTTTGCCGCCGCCTTCGTCGGCGCTCTCTCCGGTATTCTCATCGCACCGCTCACCACGGTTTATTATGACACCGGGTTTCTCATCGGCCTCAAGGGCTTCGTGGCGGCAATCGTCGGCGGGCTCGCCAGCTATCCGCTCGCTGCGGCGGCTGCGGTGGTGCTGGGCGTCATCGAGTCCCTGTCCTCGTTCTGGGCCAGCGCCTTCAAGGAAGTGATCGTGTTCACCGTCATCATCCCGGTGCTGGTGTGGCGCTCGTTCAGCCATCCGCATGCGGCTGAAGACGAGCACGGCGGCTGAGAAGGGATGATCCGATGAAAAGAACCCATCTTCTGGCAGGCTTCGTCGTTGCCGTGGCCGTGCTGCCGCTCGTGCCCGTCGTGCCGGCCTACTGGATCACCATCGCCAACTATATCGGGCTGGCCGCCATCGTTGCCCTCGGGCTGGTGGTGCTGACCGGGATCGGCGGTATGACGTCGTTCGGTCAGGCCGCCTTCGCCGGTTTCGGAGCCTATACCACCGCCCTGATGACGACCCGCTACGGCTTCTCGCCGTGGGTCAGCCTGCCGGCCTCGCTGATTGTCACCGGCGTTGCCGCGTGGTTTCTGGGCCGTATCACGTTGCGGCTCTCCGGCCACTACCTGCCGCTGGGTACGCTCGCGTGGGGCATCGGCCTCTATTATCTGTTCGGCAATCTCGATTTTCTCGGCCGGCATGACGGCATCCCGGATATTCCGCCGCTGTCGGTCGCCGGTCACGCGCTGACCGATCCGGCACAATATTATTATGTCGTGTGGATCGCGGTCGGGCTGAGCGTGCTGGCCTCGGTCAACCTCATCGGCTCGCGCACCGGTCGCTCCATCCGGGCGCTGAAGACCATGTCGGCCGGCGCGGAATCGTTCGGTATCGACACCACCGGCGCCCGCCTGACCGCCTTCATCTATGCGGCCGTTCTGGCCGGGCTGTCAGGCTTTCTCTATGCCCTCATGCAGCGCGACGTCAGCCCCACGCCATTCGGCCTCGGGGCCTCCATCGATTATCTGTTCATGACGGTGATCGGCGGTGCCTCCCATGTCGGCGGTGCGATACTGGGGGCCGGTATCGTCATTATCCTGAAGGACCAGCTTCAGGCCCTGCTGCCGCGGCTTTTCGGTTCGGACGGACAGTTCGAGACCATTATCTTCGGCATTCTGGTGATCGTGATCCTGCACAGCGCGCGTGAGGGCCTGTGGCCCCGCCTGATGCGACTGCTGCCGGCACGGACGCCGCGCGCCATGCCGATGGCCGGGCCGATGGTGCGCCGCGAACTGCCGGAGCCGGGCACGGCCCTGCTCGCGGTCAGCGAACTGCGCAAGACCTTTGGCGGGCTGGTGGCGGTGAATGACGTCAGCTTTCACGTTGCCGCAGGCGAGATCGTCGGCCTCATCGGTCCCAACGGGGCGGGCAAGAGCACGACCTTCAATCTCGTCACCGGCGTGGCGAAGCCGACTTCCGGCAGCGTGCGCTTTGCCGGCGCGGTCGTCTCCGGCCAGCCGGCGCAGTCGGCCGCCCGCCTCGGCATCGCCCGTACCTTTCAGCATGTGAAGCTGATCGGCGACATGACGGTTCTGGAGAACACTGCGCTCGGCGCCCACCTGCGCGGCACCGCCGGCGTGGCAAGGGGCCTGACCGGCCTCGACCGGGCGGAAGAGGACCGGATCTTCCATGAGGCGGCCTATCAGCTGCGCCGCGTCGGGCTGGAAGATCTGGCGGCCCGGCCTGCCGGCACGCTGGCGCTGGGGCAGCAGCGGGTGGTGGAAATCGCCCGCGCACTCTGTCTCGATCCCGTGCTTCTGTTGCTGGACGAGCCGGCCGCCGGGCTGCGCCATCTGGAAAAGCAGGCGCTGGCGACCCTGCTGCGCCGGCTTTCCGAGGAAGGCGTGGCCATCCTGCTCGTCGAGCACGACATGGATTTCGTCATGAACCTTACCAACCGGCTGGTGGTGATGGACTTCGGCACCAAGCTCGCCGAAGGTCCGCCTGCGGATATCCGCGCCAACC
>DAIPYB010000474.1:0-2708 GCA_036782955.1 Pseudoxanthobacter sp.
GATCAGGTTCGTCGTGGAAAATCCCGGAACGAAAGGAATGAACCGGAACGATGCCCATGGCTCTCGCTCGCTTTACAGTAAACAGATAAAATTACGCCGGTTAAGCCGCTGCTTTCGGAACCGCGTCTTTCACAACCGTAGCTGCAATTCTGTTTCTGAGAACGCCATGACGTTCTATATTAAAAGGGGGCGAGGAAATAATTTCCTCGCCCCCGCATCGTTATTCTTTGTAACGAATATATATGATTTAATTACAATACGATAGGCGATATGTGCGCGACGTGGCATCACAAAGGATCGATGCGGTCGTCCTCCAGCCACCGGCCGAAGAAATAGCCGAGCTGGCGGTGCCACCACGGCCAGTCGTGGCTGACGTCGTGTCCCCAGAAATCGACCCATGCCGGAATGCCGCGCTCCTGCAGCACGGCGGCCAGATGGTGGGTATCCTCCACCATCAGGTGCTCCCACGCGCCCTGCCCGCAGCAGAAGAACAGCCGGCGCGAGCGGATGCTGTCGAGCAGGATCGCATCGTTCAGGCCGGGCAGGTAGTCGAGCGGCGAGTTGTAATAGATCGCCCCCTCGAGATCGCCATGGAAGAAATGGCGCGTCGAATAGACCCCGCTCAGCGCCACGAGGCCCGCGACCAGGTCGGGAAAGCGGAACACGAAGTTGCTTGCGTGGTAGGCGCCCATCGAGCACCCGGAAAGCACCGGCCGGCCGGCGCCAAGACCGATGATCTCCGGCACGATTTCTTCGCTGACATAGCGGAAATAGGCTTCGTGCCGCTCGATGCGCGCCTGATGGTTGCGCCGGCGGGAAAAGAAGGTTTCGCCGTCGATGCCGTCGATGGTCCACACCTGCAGCTCGCCCGCCCCGATGCGGTCGGCCAGCGCGCCGATGGCCCCGGAATCTTCGAACTGGTAGAAACGGCCGTTGGAGGTGGGGAACACCAGAACCGGCCGGCCGGCGTGGCCGTAGGTCTTGAACTCCATGTCCCGGCCGAGCTGGTGGCTGTAGCGCCGATGGTAGTCGATCCGCACGTTCAAGTCTCCACCGCCTGAATGAAACCGGTAATCTCTCTCACCTCGTCGAAGCTCTCCGAGCGGAACTGATAGGCGAAATTGCCCATCGCCCGGCTGAAGACCGCCTCGATCGGCGAGGAATAGACGATCTTGTCGCCATAGGCGGCGAGAATGGCCTCATGGCTGTTGATATAGCGGATGTGATCCTTGCGGCTGGCGTATCCGGTGAAATAACGCCCCTTGTAGGGGCCGCCCACGGCATTGTTGACCACCATCTGCGCCCATTCCCGATAGATATCGATATCGTAGGAATAGTTGATGGCATCGGTCATCCACGCGCCGGGTGGGCGCATGTTGACTTCCAGCGCGACGACGCGCTTGTCGGCCTTGGTCTGGAAGAATTCGATATGGAAGAACTTCTCGCGCAGGCCGAACGAGCGCACAGCCGCGCGGCCGGCCTTTTCCACGTCCGGGTCGATATAGGGCAGGCAATAATAGTTGAGGTGGCTGTTGCTGTTCACCACGCCCATGATGCTCTGTTCGAAGCGGTGACTGGCGGCAAAGCGGATGCGGCCGTCGCGGTCCACCAGCCCGTCGAAGGTGAGCACGATGCCGTCGATGAACTCCTCGATGACGAAGCTCACGCCGGCCGGGCGGGTGCGCTCGAAGGCCTCCAGCTCCGTGCGGTTGTTGATGCGCACGGTGTTGCTGGCGCCCGAGCCCTGATCGGGCTTGATGACGATGGGATAGCCGATGACCGAGACGAAGGCTTCAGCCCCGGCGAAATCGGTATAGGGCTGCTGGCGGATGACGTTGATGCCGGCGTTCTTGAAGAACTCCCGCATCCGCGACTTGCGCTTCAGGTTGGCCACGAAGTCGGCGCGGATGCCGCTGATGTTGAAATCGGTGCGCACATCGGCGTCCTGCTCCAGCCAGTGCTCGTTGAGCGATTCAAACCGGTCGATCCGCCCCCAGCGATGGATGAAATGGCCCATGGCCCGCAGGATCTGGTCGTAATCCTCCAGCCGGTCGATGCGGTAATATTCGCCGAGCGCAGCCTGCAGGCGGCCGTTCAGGCGGTCGTAGGGCGCATCGCCGATGCCCAGAACGCGTGCGCCGGCCTTATGGAGCCGGTCGCAGAATTCGGTGCTGTTGCCCGGAAAGTGCGGCGAGAAAAACACGAAATTCACGAGCGGATCACTCCATGAACACGCAGGCGGTTCGGTGGGCCGGAACGGGCGGCGGCGCGAACCGGGCGGACCGGCCATCCCGCCGGGAAGGGCACGATGCAGCATGCCCGAACTCCCGGCGGGACGACAGGGGCCGCCCGGTCGCGGGCCGGTTTTATTCGCTGACCGGAATGACGGCACCCTTGTATTTCTCAAGGATAAAGTCGCGCACCGGCTGGGAGTGCAGCACCTCCACCAGCTTGATGACTTCCGGCTTTTGCGCGTTTTCCTTCCGCACCGCGACGATGTTGGCGTAGGGGTTGTTTTCCCCGCTCTCCACGGCGATCGGGTCCTTGACCGGATCGAGGCCGGCATCGAGCGCATAGTTGGCGTTGATGACCACCGCGTCGCCTTCGCCGTTGAGGAAGGCCTGCGCCAGCAGCGGCCGCTCGACGCTGGGCAGGAACTGCAGGTTCTTCGGGTTCTCGACGATGTCGGTGATGCGCGCCTGCGTCTT
>DAIPYB010000475.1:0-2691 GCA_036782955.1 Pseudoxanthobacter sp.
GCCAGATGCCACCCAGATCGCACAGCCCCGTCAGCAGAGCCAGTTCCTGCTTCAGCCGGCGCAGGTGGCGCATCAGCGCCGGGTCTTCGGAAAACTCCGTCCGGGTGGCATCGATCAGCCGCTCCAGCGCCGTCTCCGGCGCTTCCTCCAGAAGCCGCGCCAGACGGGCCGGATCGATGAACGCCAGTTCGCGCAGGTACGGGGCATCGGTAAAGACCGCACCGAGGAAGGCCGCCAGTGCCTCGTCGCCGGCCAGCCGGTCCGCGCAGTCCATGGCCTGCGCGGCGGCCAGCGCCGCGTGAAGATCGGCCACGACGGCACGCCAGCCGTCGCCGTCCTGCGGCAGCGCAATGGCAATGCGGTCGGCAAGGCTGCCCGGGGCCGCAGGCGTGCCGGTCGCCGTGGCGGCATCGCTGGTGCTTGTGAGCTTACGGATCATGATGCTTCCTTCCCTTGGTGCCGATTTGGCGCAAGGTGGGGGAGGCAATCAAGCCCGCGCGCGGCGACTGCGGCCGATGGCCCTCAGAGCGCCGGTAACGACAGGGTGATGGAAAGGCCGGGGGCGGCGTCCTCCGGCACGATCGCCCCGTGCATGAGGCGCGTCACCGCCTGAACCAGCGAAAGCCCCAGTCCCGATCCCGGCGCGGTGCGGCTTTTCTCCAGCCGCACGAAGCGGTTGAAGATGCGGGCACGGTCGGTCTGCGGCACGCCGGGGCCGTTGTCGGCCACCGTCAGCAGCACGCGGTCGCCCGCCCGCCGCGCCACCAGACGAATGACGGGCTGTGTCGCGTCATCCGCCGGCCGGCCGTATTTCAGGGCATTGTCGATGAGATTGATCAGCGCCTGCGCCAGAAGCTCGCGGTTGCCGCTGACCGTGAGCCCGGCCGCGATTTCCGTCTCCAGCCGGAAGCCCGCATCTTCCACCACCGGCTCGTAGAGCTCGGCCACGTCGCCGGCGATCCCGCTGACATCGACCGCCTCCAGCGTCACGCCCGAGGTGCCGGCCTCCACCCGCGCAATGCGCAGCAGCGCCTCGAAAGTGCGCATCAGGCTCTCGCAATCCTCCACCGTCGCCTCGAGGGTTTCGCGGTAGAGGTCTTCCGAGGGGGCCTTGCGCAGGGTGTCCTCCACCCGCGCGCGCAGGCGGGTCAGCGGCGTGCGCAGGTCGTGGGCGATATTGTCGGAAACCTCCTTGACCCCGCGCATGAGCTGCTCGATGCGCTCCAGCATGGTGTTCAGAGAGGTTGCCAGCCGGTCGAACTCGTCGCCGGAGCCGTCCACCGCCAGCCGGCCGGCGAGATCGCCCTGCATGATGCGGCCGGTGGTGAGCGAAATGGCGTCGATGCGCTTCAGCACCCGGCGGCTGACGAACACCCATGTGATCAGGCCGAGCATGACGAACACGCCGGCCGAAATCCAGTAGGCCTCCTGCACCACGCTCGACAGGCGCTCGCGTTCGGCCAGATCGCGCCCCACCAGCAGGCGGAACCCGCCCGGCAGCACGAACACCCGCACCAGCGCCTTGTTGCCGTTTGCCGCCGCCGGCGTGTCCACGCCGGCATCGCCCTGTTCGAGGCGCATATAATGCACCGGCCGGGCGATGCCGTCGGCGGCGTTGAGCACGGTGGAGGAGATATCGGCCACGTTTCCGGCAATGCGGTTGCCGGCAAAATCGGTGAGCAGGTAAAGGCTGGCACCGGGCGAACTGGAGCGCACATTGATGACGCGGACCAGCCGCGGAATGCCGCCGGCGCGATATTGCTCGGCCAACCCGACCAGTTCGGCGTCAATGGTCTCCGTCATCTGCTGCGTCATCATATCGGTCGTGTTGCGGCCGAGATAGACGATGAGAAACACCGACAGCGCCGCGAAGACGACCAGATAAATGACCGACAGCTTGAACGCGGTGGTGCGGAAAAAGCGCAGGACCGGTCCGCTCCGCTCGCCTTCCATGCGCCCTCCCGAAATGTTCCTCAGCGACCGCTGTCGCGCAGCATGTAGCCCGCGCCGCGCACGGTGTGCAGAAGCGGCCGCTCGAAGCCCTTGTCGACCTTTGAGCGCAGGCGCGAGATATGCACATCGATCACGTTGGTCTGCGGATCGAAGTGATAATCCCACACGTTCTCCAGCAGCATGGTGCGGGTCACCACCTGCCCGGCATGCTTCATCAGATATTCCAGCAGCCGGAACTCGCGCGGCTGCAGGGGAATGTCCTGCCCGCCGCGGGTCACCGTGTGGGAGAGCCGGTCCAGTTCCAGATCGGCCAGGCGATAGACCATGTCTGCGGTCTCGCCGCCGGCCCGCCGGCGCCGGCCCAGCGCCTCCACCCGGGCAAGAAGCTCGGTAAAGGCAAACGGCTTGGTCAGGTAGTCGTCGCCGCCGACCCGCAGGCCCTGAACCCGGTCGTCGACCTGCCCCAGAGCGGACAGGATCATCACCGGCGTCAGATCGCCCCGCCTTCGCATGCCTTCCACAATCGAAAGGCCGTCGCGCAGCGGCAGCATGCGGTCCACCACCACCACATCGTAGCCGCCCGCCTCCACCGACAGCGCACCGGCCTCGCCATCGGCCGCGTGGTCTGCGACGTGACCGGCCTCGCGCAACCCCCTGAGCAGAAAGGCCGCCGCGTCCCGGTCATCCTCGATCACGAGAATCCGCATCGTGTCCCTTAATGTCCAACTACCCCTCGCC
>DAIPYB010000476.1:0-2687 GCA_036782955.1 Pseudoxanthobacter sp.
CCGGCCGGTTGCTGCTCTCCATTGGGTTTCCCCCGCCTGTCGCGGCGCCTTTTTGTCCGGCGCCTGTCGTTATGATTCAGGATGGCGGTCTCAGACCGCCACCGGCCGCAGCCACGGCTGGTCCGGGGCCTCGTGGCTGTCCACCACGGCTTCGACGAAGGCAACGCCCTTCAGGCCATCGTAGGCGCCCGGCACGGCGCGGCCGATCTCGCCCGGCGAGCGCCCGGCAGCACGCGCACGGATGACCTCGGCAAAGCCGGCATAGAGATTGGCGAACGCCTCCAGATATCCTTCCGGATGGCCCGGCGGCGTACGGGTGCGGGCCTTGGCGGCAGCGCTCAGATTATCCGCGCCGCGCTTGATGACGCGCGTTTCGCCGCCGAGGGGCGCCAGAACAAGCTCGTTGGGCTGTTCCTGAAACCACGACAGCGACGCCTTCTCGCCGAACACCCGCAATCGGACCCCGTTCGAGGACCCGAGCGCCACCTGCGACGACCACAACAGGCCGCGCGCACCGCCCTCGTAGCGCAGCAGAACGTGGGCATTGTCGTCCAGCGCCCTGCCTTCCACGAAGGTCGCCAGATCGGCGGTCAGCGCCTCCAGCCGGAGGCCGGTCACGAAGCCGGCGAGGTGATAGGCGTGGGTTCCGATATCGCCGATGGAGCCGCCCCGCCCATTGCGCTTGGGGTCGGTGCGCCATGCTGCCTGGGCGTTGCCGGCCCGCTCGATAGGCGTCGCCATCCATTCCAGCGGATATTCCACCTGAACGGTGCGAATGCGGCCAAGCTCGCCCGCCTCCACCCGCACCCGTGCCTCATGCACCATGGGATAGCCGGAATAGGTATAGGTCACGCCCATGAAGCGGCCGCTCTCGCGCACCAGCCGCTCCAGTTCCAGCGCATCTGCCAGCGTCGCCGTCAGCGGCTTTTCGCAGATCACATCGAAGCCGGCCTCGATAGCCGCCTTCGCGATCGGGAAATGGGTGAAGTTCGGCGTGCAGATGGCAATGGCATCCACCCGATCCTCACGCACGCGCTCACCGGCGATCAGCGCGGCGAAGGTATCGTAGGAGCGCGCCGGATCCAGCCCGAGCCCGCCTGCGAAGGCATGGCCGCGCGCAGGATCGACATCGAACGCGCCGGCGGTGAGCACCCAAGCACCATCCATGCGGGCGGCGATACGGTGGATATTGCCGATATAGGCGCCCTCGCCGCCGCCGATCATGGCAAGGCGGAGCGGGCGTTGAAAGGTCTGACTCATGATGGCATGACCCTGAAAAGGGAAAATCAGGCGACCGGCGCCGGTTCCGGCGTCGTCTCCGGCGCCAGACCCAGCATGGCGCGGTTGGCCGTGCGATCCGCCCCGGATTTCACGAAATCGTCAAAGGCGCGGTCGGCGACCCGGATGATGTGATCGCGGATGAAACGGGCTCCCTGCGCGGCGCCGTCTTCCGGGTGCTTCAGGAAGCACTCCCACTCCAGAACCGCCCAGCCGTCATAGTCGTAGGTCGCCAGACGGGTGAAGATGGCGCCGAAATCCACCTGACCGTCGCCCGGCGAGCGGAACCGGCCGGCCCGGCGCGCCCACGGCTGATAGCCGCCATAGACGCCGGACTTCCCGTCGGGCCGGAACTCCGCGTCCTTCACGTGAAAGGCACGGATGCGCTCGTGGTAGTGGTCGATGAAGGCCAGATAATCGAGCGCCTGCAGCACGAAATGGCTGGGATCGTACATGATGTTGCAGCGCGCGTGATTGCCGAGGCGCTCAAGGAACGTCTCGAAGCTCCAGCCGTCGTGGATATCCTCGCACGGGTGGATTTCGAAGCAGAGATCAACACCGTTCTCGTCCGCCACGTCGAGCAGCGGCCGCCAGCGGCGGGCGAGTTCGTCGAAGCCCTCGTCGATCAGCCCTTCCGGCCACTGCGGGTAGGGATAGAGATAGGGCCACAGCAGCGACCCGGAGAAGGTCACGTGACGGTCCAGGCCCAGATTGCGGCTGGCGCGCGCGGCGAGGCGAAGCTGCTCCTCCGCCCATGCCCGCCGCGCGGCGGGATTGCCCCGCACCTGCGGCGGGGCAAAGGCGTCCATGATGGCATCGTGGGCCGGGTGCACCGCCACGAGCTGCCCGGTGATGTGCGAGGCCAGTTCCGTGATCGCGAGACCGTGGTCGGCGAGCCGCCCTTTGAGGTCGTCGCAATAGGCCTGACTTTCCGCCGCCCGGCGCAGGTCGATCAGGCGGGTATCCCATGTCGGGATCTGAACGCCGGCGAAGCCCTTTGCAGCCGCCCAGCCGGCAAGACTGTCGAGGGAATTATAAGGCGCCTCATCGGCCGCAAACTGCGCGAGATAGACGCCCGGCCCTTTCAGGGTACGCATCGTCCACCCCTCTCATTCGGCCGCGACGGCGGCGAAGCGGGAGCCTTCCAGCGACATCGCCTCCTCCGGCACCGGCGCCCCGGCAGAGTGCGCACCCCAGACCGACTGGTCGAAATTGATGACGGAGCCCGTCATGATGCCTGCATCGTCGGAGGCGAGGAACGTCACCATCGCCGCCACTTCTTCCGGCGCGATCAGCCGCCCGAACGGCAGGTTTGCCGCCGCCTTTTGCAGCCAGTCGGGGTCGGCGCCGTGATAGGTGCGCTGGATGCGGTCTTCGCCGTCCGACGCCATCCAGCCGATGTTGAGCTG
>DAIPYB010000477.1:0-2687 GCA_036782955.1 Pseudoxanthobacter sp.
GGCCGAACGGCTCGGGCAAGTCCACGCTGTCCTATGTGCTGGCCGGCCGCGACGGCTATGAAGTGACCGAGGGAACAGCCACGCTGAACGGCGTCGACCTTCTGGCGCTGGAGCCGGAGGAGCGTGCCGCTGCCGGCGTGTTTCTGGCCCTGCAATATCCGGTCGAAATTCCGGGTGTGGCGAACATGACCTTCCTCAAGACCGCGCTGGCGGCGCAGCGGAAGGCGCGCGGCGAGGAGGAACTCTCGACCGCAGCCTTCATGAAGAAGGTGAAAAGTGCAGCGGAAAAGCTTGGTATTTCACCGGAAATGCTGAAGCGCGGCGTCAATGTGGGGTTCTCGGGCGGCGAGAAGAAGCGCAACGAGATCCTGCAGATGGCGGTGCTGGAGCCCAGCCTGTGCGTGCTCGACGAGACTGATTCCGGCCTCGATATCGATGCGCTGAAGGTGGTGTCGGAGGGCGTCAATGCCCTGCGCGGACCGGGGCGCTCCATGCTGGTCATCACCCACTATCAGCGCTTGCTGGACCACATCGTGCCGGATGTGATCCACGTTCTGGCCCACGGCCGCATCGTGCGCAGTGGCGGGCGCGAACTGGCGCTGGAGCTGGAAGCCCATGGCTATGCCGACTATGTCGGTCAGGCAGCGTGATGGGGGAGGATGCGATGACAGTCGAACCCCGTCGCCTGACGACGGCGGCCGAAACCGGGCTGGCGGCGCGCTTTGCGGCGCGTTCCTTCGCCGGCGAGCCGGAGGCGCTGAAGGAGCGCCGCCGGGCCGCGTTCGCCGCCTTTGAAGCCACCGGCCTGCCGAACCGGCGGGTGGAAGCCTATCGCTATACCGACCTGAAGGCGGCCGTGCGCAGCCTCGGCGCCGAGCCTGCCGCAGCCAGCGTTACAGCGGACCGGCTGTGGGATTTCGACGGCCTTGCCGCCCACCGCGTGGTGTTCGTCGATGGCCGCTTCGATGCCGGCCTGTCGCATCTCGACGGGCTCGATGGCGCGGTGCGGGTGCGCCGGCTGGCGGACGCCGGCTATGAGGGCATCGGCCGTCTGGCCGGTGAACTTTCCGGCACGGGCGGCGATCCGGTCGTGCAGCTCAACACCGCCCTGTTCGACGACGGCGTCGTGGTGGAGATCGCGCCGCGGGCCAACGTTTCCCGGCCGCTGGCGATCGTGCATGTGGCCTCGGGCGCCGCGGTGGCAAGCTTCAGCCGCCATGTCGTGCGGGTCGGGGCGGGTGCCGATGTGCGCGTGATCGAGCATCACAGCGGACCGGACGGCATCGCCTATCAGGCCTCCAGCCTGTTCGAGATCGACCTCGACCGGGCCGCGAAGGTGCTGTGGACCCGCCTGCAGGAAGACGGCAATACGGCCGTCAGCCTTGGCGGTGCTGCTATCCGGCTGGCCGAAGGCGCTGAACTGCAATCGCTTTCTGTGGTGTTCGGCGGCGCGGTATCGCGCAATCAGGGCGTGGTGCATTTCGCCGGTCCCCATGGCCGGGCGGAATTCGAGACCGTCACGCTGGTCGACGGCCGCAGGCTGGCGGATGCCACGCTGGTGGTCGATCACGATGTGCCGGACTGCGTCAGCCGCGAGCGTTTCCGCGCTGTCATCGACGACGCCGCGCGCTCGGTGGTGCAGGGGCGCATCGAGGTGGCGCCCCACGCCCAGCACACCGACGGGCGGATGATGACGCAGGCTCTGGTGATCGGGGCGGAAGCCGAGGCGATCAACAAGCCGGAGCTTGAGATCTTCGCCGACGACGTGCAGTGCGCCCATGGCGCGACCTCCGGCCGGCTCGACGAGAACGCGGTGTTCTATCTGCGCTCGCGCGGCGTGCCGAAGGCCGAGGCCGAGGCGCTGTTGCTGGAAGCGTTTCTGGCGGAATCCATCGAGGGCTTCGCGGACGGCGAGACCGGCGCGGTGCTGGGCCGGCGCCTGCGCGCCCGGCTGGCCGCCCGCAGCGCGGCTGCGAAGGTCGGGGAGGCCGCCTGATGAGCGATCTCCTGTTGTCCGACGCCCCTTATGACGTGGCGGCGGTGCGGGCGGATTTTCCGATCCTGTCGCGCACCGTCTATGGCAAGCCGCTGACCTATCTGGATAACGGCGCCTCCGCGCAGAAGCCGCAGCCGGTGCTGGACCGCATGATGCGGGCCTACACCGAGGAATATGCCAACGTTCATCGCGGGCTGCATTTCCTCTCCAACGCAGCGACGGATGCCTTCGAGGCGGCGCGTGAATCGGTGCGGCGCTATTTCAACGCCGCATCGCACGAGGAAATCATCTTCACCCGGTCGGCGACCGAGGCCATCAATCTGGTTGCCGCCAGCTTCGCCGGGCCGCGCATCGGCGAGGGAGACGAGATCGTCCTCTCGGTGATGGAGCATCACTCCAACATCGTGCCGTGGCATTTCCACCGCGAGCGCAAGGGCGCGGTGCTGAAATGGGTGCCGGTGCGCGACGATGACAGCTTCGATCTGGAAGCCTTCACCCGCCTGCTGACCCCGCGCACGCGGATGGTGGCGGTGACCCACATGTCCAACGTCACCGGAACGGTGACGCCGGTGGCCGAGATCATCCGCATTGCCCATGCCCACGGCGTGCCGGTGCTGATCGACGGCAGCCAGGGGGCCGTGCATCTCGATGTCGACGTGCAGGCGCTTGATGCCGATTTCTATGTGGCGAC
>DAIPYB010000478.1:0-2681 GCA_036782955.1 Pseudoxanthobacter sp.
TGCCGGCGCAATCTTCGCCGCGACGCTTGCTGTCGCTGGGTCCGCGGCGCGCGCCGACGATGCCGCCCTTGTGCAGCAGCCCGTGGTCGGGCGCATCGACGAGGTCGCCCCGGCGCTCTATCGCTGCTGGCGCCCGCCGGCAGGCTCCGAAGGGTCTCAGGCCACGGTGCGCTTCGCGCTGTCACGGGATGGAAAGATCATCGGCGCACCGCGCCTCACCTTCACCACCCTGACAGGGCCGGATGCGGTGCAGAAGCGCTTCATCGCTTCGGTCTCGGCCGCCATGGCCGACTGCACGCCGCTGCGCCTTTCGGCCAGCTTCGGCGCAGCCATCGCCGGCGAAGTGTTCGCGCTGCGCTTCGTCATGCCGGGACGCCCCACCTGAACGAAGCGCCGGGCTTCAGCGCGTCTGGTCGAGCAGGCGCTTGCACTCCAGCAGGTCGAACAGCGTCGCCTGAAGCCGCCGCACGTCATCGCGCGAAAGGCCGCCTTCCGCCCCCTTCTCGCCGCGCAGGCGGTCGAAGAAGCGGAATGCCCCGCCCTTGTGCTCGGGTTCGTCGCCCACGCGAATGTCGCGCGGAACCGGCCCGTCCGTTTCCATCCCGCCGCCCACTGTGTCGTCCCCGATCAGCCGGTCCGTCCGCACCACCGGCCCCAGCGGATCGGTGTCGTCAAAATCGTCGTCACTGATCGCGCGGGCGGCGCTGACGGCAAGCGAGGCCTGTTCCCGCCCCTCGGCGGCCGCCTCCTCGGCATCATCGGATGGCTCGCGCGGCACCATCGCCAGCGCGGCCACCGCTTCCGGACCGCCGCGGCCGATGGCGCTCACATGGCGCACGCCGTGGCTGGAGAGGATGCGCTGGACGCCCCGGATCGTGTAGCCTTCGTTATAAAGCAGATGACGCACGCCACGCAGCAGGTCGATGTCTTCCGGCCGGTAATAACGCCGCCCCCCGGCCCGCTTCATGGGCTTGATCTGCGTGAAGCGACTTTCCCAGAAGCGCAGCACATGCTGCGGCAAATCCAGTTCGCCGGCAACTTCGCTGATCGTACGGAAGGCCTCCGGGCTTTTCTCCACGGCAACGCTCACTTACAGCTTGCGGTCCCATCGCAGCGAAAAAGCAAGCGGCCTCTCCGTCTGCTACGCTCCGCCCCATGGGCGGCGGACCCTTCCGCGCAGCCACATCGCAACGTTTCCGCCGGACCTGATCCGACCGGACACCGAAGGATGCACCCCGCCAGCTTATGATGCGCAGCACGGCGAGGTTATCAAGCGCGATTCACACGGTATGGCAAAATTGGCGTGCAAGGCACGGCAAAGACAGGCTTTCCCGCGGAAAGCCAGCGGCACTCACTCCGCGTCTTCCTCGCCGGTCAGCGATCCATTGATGCGCTGCTTCAGAACATTCGATGGCTTGAACACCATGACCCGACGCGGCTCTATCGGCACTTCCTCGCCGGTCTTGGGATTGCGACCCATGCGCTGGCCCTTGTCACGCACCACGAACGAGCCGAACGAAGACAGCTTCACCGACTCGCCGCGCGCCAGACAATCGGAAATTTCCCGCAGGACCATTTCCACCAGCTCGGACGATTCCGACCGGGACAATCCCACCTTCTGATAGACGGCCTCGCACAGATCAGCCCGCGTCACGGTCTTGCCGGTCATAGCCCGAAATCTCCCCGAATTGGCGCTCGGCCCGGTGCCGCCGGCAATGCCTTGTTCAGCCGTGGCAACAACGCCGGAGAGGGACGGTATTGCGCCCCTGCCGGCCGGTCAACCGACGGGATCAAAAGAAGTTTCGCCGACGGCCCGGCTTACCAGCGCACCAGGCTGGCACCCCAGGTGAAGCCGCCGCCCATGGCTTCCAGCAGCACCAGGTCGCCCTTCTTGATACGCCCGTCCTTGACGGCCACATCAAGCGCAAGCGGAATGGAGGCGGCCGAGGTATTGCCGTGACGGTCCACGGTAATGACCACCTTTTCCTCCGCGATGCCGAGCTTCTTGGCGCTGGCATCGATGATGCGGCGGTTGGCCTGATGCGGCACGAACCAGTCGATATCGCCCGCACCATAGCCGGTGGCGGCAAAGACATCCTCGATCACGTCGGTGACCATGGAAACCGCGTGCTTGAAGACCTCGCGGCCTTCCATGCGCAGATGCCCCACGGTGCCCGTGGTCGAAGGGCCGCCGTCCACATAAAGCTTGGTGCGATGCCGGCCGTCGGCCCGCAGCTTGCTGGCCAGAATGCCGCGATCCGTTACGGCGCCGGTGCCGGGTTGAGCCTCGAGAACCACCGCGCCGGCGCCATCGGCGAACAGCACGCAGGTGGTGCGGTCTTCCCAGTCGATGATGCGCGAAAACGTCTCCGAACCAATCACCAGTGCGCGTGTCGCCTGCCCGGTGCGCAGAAGCGAATCGGCATTGGCAAGGGCGAACACGAAACCCGAGCACACAGCCTGCATGTCGAAGGCCATGCCCTGCTCGATGCCGAGCTCAGCCTGAATGGTCACGGCGGAAGCCGGAAAGGTGTTGTCCGGCGTGGAGGTTGCCAGCAGCACGAGGTCGATGTCGGCCGCCTTCATGCCCGCCGCATCCAGCGCGTGGCGGGCGGCGGCGATGCCCATCGTGGTCGTGGTTTCATGGCTTCCGGCGATGCGGCGCTCGCGGATACCGGTGC
>DAIPYB010000479.1:0-2667 GCA_036782955.1 Pseudoxanthobacter sp.
GGCTTCGGGCAGCGGCGCGGCGTTCGGCGGCGGCTTTTCCGGCGGTGGCGGCGGCAGTTCGGGCGGCGGCGGCTGGTAGCGGGCCGCCGGGGCGCCTCAGCGCATCTGCCCGGAGGCCAGCACCGCCAGCGCGGCGGCGAACGACAGCGCCCCGGCGATGAGGCCGGCGGCCGGCCAGCCGGTGGCGCTGACCGAGGCCGCGATCAGTGGCGGTCCGATCATCGACCCCGATGCCCCGAACTGGGCGATGAGGCCGTTGCCCAGCGCCACGCCGCGCGGCCCCCGCGCCAGAACCGGAATGCGCCCGAACAGCACGGCCGGGGCGATGCCGGCAATGGCGTTCATGGCGACGATCGATGCCGCGGCGACCGGCCAGCTATCGGCGCCGGCAAAGGCGAACAGCACGACGAGGCCCGGCGCCACGAGGCCGAAGGCGGCAAGGCGAAGCGGCCGCACGCCGCGGGCCAGCGCGGCGGCGGCCACCATCGAGCCCGGAATGTTGGCAAGCGATGCGGCGGCGGCGCACAGGCCGGCCGCAGTCGCCCCGAGGCCGAAGCGATCGACCAGAAAGCCCGGCGTCAGCGCCAGAATTCCGACGCCGACAAGGGCATAAAGCCCGAAGCCGAGGGCCGTCAGCCACAGTGCCGGCGAAGGCCGGCTCCCGGCGCTTTGCCCTGTCGCGCTTTCATCCTGCGAACCGGAACCGGGCGCGAGGGGGCGGTCGGCGTCTTCCGCGGCCGGCGTCTTCAGCCGCAGGCTCGCCAGCGTCATCAGCCCGGCCGCGACCGCGCCGGCCAGCGGTACCGCGCGCCAGTCGAAGGCATCCGCCAGCGGTGCGGCGAGCGCGGTGCCGATGGCCAGACCCACGGGCACGAAGGTGCTCCACAGCGCCATCGCGGCATCCCGCCCGGCACGTCCGGCCAGAAGGGTGATGAGGGTGGGGGCGGCGACGGTGATGGCCAGATAGCCGGTGCTTTCCAGCGCGCGCCAGCCGATGAGCGCGGCCGGGCCGGCGGCAAGGGCCTGCCCGGCGCCGGCGGCGGTGAGGATGAGCGTGCCGGCGATCAGGCTCGCCCGCGCGCCGACGCGGCCGACCGCCATGCCCGCCGCAAAGCCGAACAGCGCGCCCGAGGCCTCGATCAGCGAGGTCAGGCCGGCCGCCATGGTCAGCGACAGGCCGAGCTCGCGCTGCAACAGCGGGATCAGCCCGGCGAAGCGGCCGAGGGTGGCCGCCGCCAGCACGCCGAGACCGTAGACGAAGACGATCTGCCGCCAGGGTACGCCTCTGGGCATATCGGACCGGGACGCGGCGGACGGGGATGCGGCGGAGCGGAAGGCGGTCTGAGGCGGCATGGCGGGTGCAATGGCAGGAGAACGATGTCGGGGGCGCGGATTGCCGCGCACACCGGCGGGCGGACCCGGCCGCTTTAGCGCGCGCTGCGGCGCGCGCCCATGCCTAAATTATGCAGCCCGCAAATTATGCCGTCGGCGGTTCGGCGGCATCGTCCTCGCGCGGCGGCTCGGTGCCCCACGAAACCGTGGTGACCAGCCGGGCAAGGCTGCCGTCTTCGAGGCGCAGCCGCTCCCAGCTCATCCAGCTTGGCTGGATGCGCAGGTTCTCGTCGGCGTTGGCGCCGGTGAAGAAGACGAGGCGCGGCGCCACCGGCTCATACCAGCCCTGGTCGGGCAGGCGTGCTTCGGCGGCGCGAATCTCCACGCTGGCATAGCGCAGCAGCCGCTCGCCCAGATGGTCGGCCAGCGGAGACGACCATTCCGCCGTGCGGGCGGGCGAGGCGGTCAGCAGGCGATGGGTGAGATCGCAGATGAGATGCATCGGTTCACGCGCATTTGAAACGAGCCGTTTCAGCGCCCGGTCGGCGCCGGCATGAACCGGCGCGGCGATGAGGCGCTCCAGCGCGGCGGCTTCCCGGCCATCGGGATGGCCGATGCCCCGTTCCCACCGCGAGATCGTGGTCTGGTCCACGCCCAGCATCGCGGCGACGGCTGATTGCTTCAGCCCCCGCAGCGCCCGCATGCGCCTGAGGGCCCGTCCGGGATGTGACATTTCCGGCTCTCCGACGACCTCGGCAAAAAGGCTGCGCCCGTGCACGGCCCGGCGTCAAGGGGCCGTGGCAAGGTCGGCCGGGTGCCGGCCAGCCATGCCGCCCGGTCGCGCGGCCGGCGATGACAATCGGCCGCGTCGCCGCCACCGTTGCCGTCGCCCTGCGGTGGCTTTAACTTTGCCGGATAAGCGGGCGGAACTGCGGCCCCGGGCCGGGCCGGCGATGGCCGGGCCGGTTTGGCGCCGGGCTTCATTTGACTGTCATGGAGAGGGCCTAAAGGCGGGGCAGAAACCCCCGCGTGCCCCGGCCGCTGAGGGGACCTGCTTTTCCCGGATCTTTGCGATCCCTACCCGAGAGGCTCAGATGACCTTCTTCTCCAGGACCCGGCTGGGCGGCATCATTGCTGGCGCTGTGCTGGCGGCGGCTGTTGCGATCCACGGCGTGGCGGACGCGGCCGACATCTCCGGCGCCGGCGCGACCTTCCCGTTCCCGATCTATGCCAAGTGGGCCGAGGCCTACAAGAAGAACACCGGCAACGGCCTGAACTACCAGTCGATCGGTTCCGGCGGCGGCATCAAGCAGATCAAGGCCGGCACCGTCACCT
>DAIPYB010000480.1:0-2659 GCA_036782955.1 Pseudoxanthobacter sp.
CGATATAGGAGGGGTGGTTGTGGCTCTCCATCTTGAAGACCACCACCTGACCGTCACCGATATCGACGACGCCAGCGTTTTCGCCCGGTCCCTGAATGACCACCTCGCCGGTGGTCGGCAACGTGCGCAGCCACTTTTTGGACGACTTATACGAGCAGTGCTCGTTCCACATCGCCGAGAAGATGCCCAGTTCGGTCAGGCTCGGTTCGCGGCCGATCAGGTCGAGAATACGCTGATACTCATCCGGCTTCAGGCCATGCTCGGCGATGAGGGCGGGCGTGATCGGAACGTCGTTGCGGATCATGGGGATCTCCGGCGCGGGGTCGCCGGCTTTTCCGGCGTCGCAGCTCAAGGCGCGCTTCCACCGGGCGGTGGATATCGGCGCTTATGGCATCCGTCAACGGTTCAGGCCGCATGGCGGCCCCCCCAGCGTCGCTTTGCCGGCCCGGTGCGGGCGCGGCAACGGCTCAGGTTGCGCCGGCTGCCCGTCTCGTTCAGCATGGCGGCGGCGCAGGGGGCTCTTCAGGGGGCATGCTTCCGTCTGGCGCGAAGGGATTCTGGATAATGACAAGAGCGGCTGTTGCCGGCGGTGTCGCGGCGCATGTGGCGGCGGTCTTACGCCTGCGCCGGAAGGCCGGTGTCCGCGGTGGATGGCTGTGGGCCCTTCTCGCTGTCTTCGCGCTCGTTCTCGCCGTTGCGGGCCCGGCAATGGCCAAGGAGGCGAAATCCACGCCCACCGAGGACGCCGCCCTGCAGGAGCTGATGGACGCGGCCAAGACCAAGGGCGCGACCGTTCTGGTCATCGCCCCGCCCAGGGACGGCGATCCGGCCACGCCGTCGGATACGGCGCCTTCCGGTACGACCACCTTCCTGCTGACCCTTCAGCATCTGCGTGTCGCCATCGTGGAACTGGCGACGGACCTGCCCGATCACTGGCGCAATCTGGAGACCGAAGTCGAGACGATGGCCGACCGGGGCGTGATCGAGCGCACCATCCACGCGACCAAGGTGGCGCTGGTCGCCAACAGCGTCGGCTTCGCGCTGATGCTCTGCTACATGCTGTGGGCACGGCCGCGCATGCGTGCGCTTGCCACCCGCCCGGCACCGGAGCGTTCGGATCGCATCGGGCTGGCGCTCGCGCGCCTGGCGCTGTTGCTGGGCTATGTGGTGGTGTTCGTGGTGGCCGGTGCCACCGCTTCCGTCGCCATGAGCGAGGATTTCTTCGCCACCGAGCGCATCTTCCTCATCTACCAGCTGCCCATCGCCGAGATGCTGGTGGCCAGCATCGCCATCATCACGGTTCTGGCGCCGAACGCGCCGCAATCCCGCCTCGTGCCGCTGGCTGACGCCGATGCGCGGCGGCTGGCGTTCCGGCTTATCGCGCTGGCCGTGTTCGCGGCGCTTGCCAGCGGTCTGGTGGCATGGATCGAGATCGCCCGCATGCCGCGTTCGCTCTACCGGCTGGCGATGCTGGTGGCGCTGAACGGAAGCTGTCTGGCGCTGATCCTGATCGCCCATTCCCTGCGTGGCAAGGCGGTGCGGCGCCCGGAGAAGCAGGCTCCCGTTCTCGTAGCGGAAAGCCATGAGGCGGCCGAGGCGGCCGAACTGGCGCTGTCGCTGGAGCAGGAGGCCGAGCGCGAGGCAACCCACATTCCCGCCTCCGGCTTTCTGGCCGATCACTGGCACCGCATTGCCGCCGCCGGCGTGCTGATCGCGGCGGTTCTCGGCTCCGCCCGCGTGCTGCTCAACCGGCCGGAGCCCATCAGCCCCATCATCGGGCCGTTTCTGGTCATCGCGGCCGGCGTGCTGTGCTATGCGGTGATCGTCTTCATCATTGACCGTACCTTTCAGATGCTGGCGACCCGGCAGGTGCCTGTCGAGCCGGAGTCGAAAACGGCGGACGTCGCGGTCAGCCCGGATGCACCGGCCAGCTTTGCCGAAACGCACCAGAGCCTCCTTGCCGCCCGCCGCCGCGCCCGCGCCGATCGCCGCGTGCTGGCCAGCCGCCGCGGCATCGTGCGGGCGCTGTTCGAGCATGCCGTGCTGATCCTGATCATCGCCGCCGTCATCAGCGGCATTCTGGCGACGTGGGGCATCGACGTGCGCGACCCGGAAGGGCCGTTTGCCCGCTTCGCCGGCCTCATCCTCGTGGTGTTCATTTCCATCATGGCCTACCGCGCGGTGAAGCTGTGGCTCGACGAGGAAATCGCCATCGAGAACTTCATCGCCGCGGAGGAGATGGTGCGCGGCGAAAGCGTATCGATCGTCGGTGCCACGACCCGGCTGGGCACGCTGCTGATGATCGTGCGCAACTTCATGCTGGCGGCCATCGTGCTGGTGGCACTGATGATCGCGCTCGACGAGCTTGGCGTGAACATCGCCCCGCTCTTTGCCGGCGCGGGCGTGATCGGCATCGCCGTCGGCTTTGGCGCGCAGTCGCTCATCAAGGACATGTTCTCCGGCATGTTCTATCTGATCGACGATGCATTCCGTACCGGCGAATATATCGATATCGGCACCTGCAAGGGTACGGTGGAGAAGATATCGATCCGCTCGTTCCAGCTTCGCCACCAGAACGGCCCGCTGAATACGGTTCCCTTCGGGGATATCAAGAAGCTGACGAACTACTCGCGCGACTGGGTGATCGTGAAACTGCCGA
>DAIPYB010000481.1:0-2646 GCA_036782955.1 Pseudoxanthobacter sp.
GGCCGTTGGCCTTGCCGACCGCCACGGCCTTGCCCGGCCGGCGACGCTGCAGGCCTATTACACACTTGCCGGCCGGGATCTGGAACGCGAGATCGCGCCGCTGCTGTTGGCGGAAAAAGTGGGGCTGATGGTATGGAGCCCGCTTGCCGGCGGCCTTCTCAGCGGCAAATATGGCCGCGATGGCAGCGGGCCGGATGGCAGCCGCCGGATCAGCTTCGACTTTCCGCCCGTCAATCGCGACCGGGCATTCGATTGTATCGATGCGATGCGGCCGGTTGCGGCGTCACACGGGGTGTCGGTGGCGCAGGTGGCCCTTGCCTTTGTCATGAGCCGCCCGTTCGTGACCGCAACCATCATCGGGGCGCGCAACAGCGCTCAGCTCGACGACAATCTGGCCGCCGCCGGCCTCAGCCTGACGGCGGAGGAACTGGCAATGCTCGAAGCCGTCAGCGCGCTGCCACCGGAATATCCCGGCTGGATGCTGGCGCGGCAGGGCGGATCGGATTCCGGCATCGGCATTCTGAAGGGTGAAAATGCCTGACGATACAGAAATGGCCGGGGCGGCGCGCAAGGCGCCGTCCACGGCCCTGATTACCGTGGTGGCTTTCGCCACCGGATCGCTGGTTGCCAACCTTTATTATGCCCAGCCGCTCATCGGCTCCATCGCTCCGGCCATCGGGGTTTCGGTGGAATATGCCGGCGCGATCGTGTCGGTAACCCAGATCGGCTATGGTCTCGGCCTGCTGTTTCTGGTCTCGCTGGCAGACCGGGTCGAGAACCGCCGGCTGGTGCTGACGCTGATGGCACTGACGGCGCTGGGCCTTGGCGGCATCGCGCTTTCCAGCCATGTGGTGCCGTTCTTCATTTCGGCGTTGCTGGTGGGTTTGTGTTCGTGCGGGGCGCAGGTGCTCATTCCCTTTGCCGTCAGCCTCGTGCCGCCGAAAGAGCGCGGACGGGTGATTGGCAATGTCATGGCCGGGGCGCTGTCGGGCATCATGCTTGCGCGGCCGCTGGCCTTGTTCGTTGCTTCCGTGCTCGGCTGGCGCGCGATCTTCGTGCTGTCGGCCATCGCCATGGTCGCCGTCGCCGGTCTTCTGGCCCGCCTCATGCCGCGCCACCGGCCACAGAGCGGCCTTGCCTACGGCGCCATCCTGCTTTCCATGGCGGAACTGCTCCGCACCTTGCCTGTGCTGCGCTGGCGCTCGGTCTGTCAGGCGCTGCTGTTCGCAGCTTTCCACCTGTTGTGGACTGCGGCGCCTCTGATGCTGGCCGAGCATTTCGGCCTCAGCGACCGTGCCATCGGCCTGTTCGCGCTGGCGGGGGCGGGCGGGGCGCTTGCTGCGCCGCTTGCCGGCCGGCTGGCCGATGCCGGTCGCAGCGGGCTCGCCACCGCCTTGTCCATGCTGATCGTCGGCCTTGGCAGCGCCCTTTCCGGCTGGGCCATGGCGGGCGGCCTTCTGGTGGTGCTGGCCGGGCTGATGGTGATCGTGGACGCCGCCGTGCAGACCAATCAGGTCGTCAGCCAGCGCATCATTTTCGCCGCCCCCGCCGCCGTCCGCGGGCGGGTGAACGGCGTTTATATGACGATCGTGTTCATCGGCGGCGCCATCGGCTCCATGCTGGGCACGCTCACCTATCATCACGGCGGCTGGCCCGCGACCGCTGCGACCGGCACCGCACTCGGCCTCGGCGCGCTGCTGCTCTATGGATTGGAGCGGCGCGGCGGGGCAACGGAGTAACGGTAACAAAGGGATCAGGCGAGGCCGGTCCATTGCAGCAGGCGGTCGGTGATCTGTGCACCGGCCACCAGCAGCACACCGGTCCATGACAGCGCCAGCACCGACACGCCGAGAGCCGCGAGGGTGGCGATACCGTCACGGGCCGTCAGCGACAGGGCCAGCAGGATGAGGGCGATTGCCGGCAGCAGGTTTCCGGTCGGCAATGGCAGGGCGATGGCGATGCCGAGCAGCACCATCAGCAGGCCGATCAGGGTGCGGGCGAGTGTTCCGGTCAGTCCCTTCAGGCGCCGCCGTCGCATGCGCCCTTCCGCACGCTGCAGCCATGGGGTGGCCTTTGCGCACATCTTCTGCAGCATCGGCGCGGGCAGACTGCGGCGCCGCAGCCATTGCGGCAACCATAGCCGGCGGCTGCCCGCCACCACCTGCAACGCCACGAAAGCAAGGCAGGTGCCGAGGCCGATGCCCAGTGGTCCCGGCACCGGAATGAGCGTGAGCAGCGACAACAGCACGATGGTGAGTCCGACGCCGGTGCGGCCGAGACAATCGAGTATCTCGCCGATGGCGACGTGATCGCGCCCCTCGATGCGCCCGGAAAGCGCCCCGAGCGCGGCCGAGGCCATCCAGCGCTGTGCGGTGGGGGTGGAGGAGGGCAGGATTTCAGGGGCGGTCATCGCGGGTCCCGGGATCGTCCTTGAAGGCCATCAGACGGTGAAAGGCGAGGGCGCAGCCGCCTGCTGCGCCCGGTCGCGGGGCCGGCGACGTCAGCCGCAATCACCCAACCTGCGGCCGGTCCTCTGACCGGCTGCGCACGAGGCTCCACACGACGCCGCCGGCAATGATGGCAAAGGTGATCCCCAGCGACAACAGCGCGGGGAACTTTTCCAGTCCCATGAATTCGGCCGCGAAC
>DAIPYB010000482.1:0-2642 GCA_036782955.1 Pseudoxanthobacter sp.
ACCCCTGACCTCTGCAGTGCGATTGCAGCGCTCTCCCATCTGAGCTACAGCCCCGGTGCCTTTCGTCGAAGGCAGGCGGTTTTTAGGATCGGTCAGGGGGGTGTGTCAAGCGGCCTGATGCAGCGGGTGTGCATGAACTGTGCATGACGATGCCGGGCCAGCATGTTTCATCTGTTTTTCCAGCCTGTTATGGGTGTTCGGGTGAATCCTCCCCCGTGCCGGAAGGCTGCCGCGGCCGCAACAGCACATGCACGGCCAGCGCCAGCAGCGCCGAGGCGCAGGGCACGGTCGCCAGCGCCACCGACGGATTGGCGAACAGAGACGCAGACAGCCCGCCGAGGAAGCCGGCGGCCATTTGCAGAAAGCCGAGCAGGGCGGCAGCCGCGCCGGCGATGCGGGGAAAATCATGCAGGGCGCCGGCGGTGGTGGCCGGCAGGATGAGGGCAATGCCGAAGGCCCACGCCTGAAGCGGCAGGATCACCGGCCACAGCGACGGGCCAAACACGCGCAGGCCGATGGCGAAGCCAAAGCCGGCCACGACGCAGAACCCGAGGCCGATGGGCACCAGCCGCTGGGCCGGCATGAAGCGCATCATCCGCTGCGCTACCAGACCGCCCAGAATGTAGAACCCGGTCTGGTTCAGCATGGTCAGGCCGAAGGTGGCCGGCGACATGCCGATCTGGTCGATCAGCACGAACGGCAGCATCACGGCCAGCATGTAGATGCCGCCGACGGTGAGGCCCATCACCACGGCCGCGCGCATGAAGCGGCGGCTGGCGAGCAGGGTGCCGTAGTTGTGCACCAGCCGGGCCGGATGGATATGGCCGGGATCGGGGCTGCGGTGGGTCTCGGGGGTTGCAAACAGCAGAACCGCCAGCAGCGCGGCGCCATAGACGATCATGGCATAGAAGATGACGTGCCAGTGGGCGACCGACAGGATGAGGCCGCCGAGGGTTGGCGATATCGCCGGTCCGATGCCGAGCATGACGCCGATCATGCCCATGATGCGGGCGGCCGGCTGGCCGGTGAAGACATCGCGCACCATGGCGCGCGACACGGACAGCCCCACCGCGGCGCCCAGTCCCTGTGCCAGCCGCGCGGCGATGAGCCAGCCGATCGAGGGAGCGAAGGCCGCGGCGCAGGACGCAAAGAGATAGAGCGTGATGAAGCCGAGCGCCGCCCGCCGCCGGCCGAAGGCATCCGACACCGGGCCGCAGGCAAGCTGGGCAAAGGCGAAACCGCCGAAATAGGCCGTCATGGTGAGATTGACGGTGGCATGGCTGGCGCCGAAGGCCGCGGCGAGCGCCGGCAGGGCGGGCGAATAGAGCGACAGGCTTATGGGGCCGAGAGCCGCAAGCGCGCTGCCGATGAGGGTCAGGCGCCGTTCTGTGATGAGCGGTGTGGACGCGATGGCGTCCCCGGAGTGAAGGGTGGTCACGACAGGCACCGGATGAAGCGGGTTCTGGAAGGGCGGCGGCAGGAAGGGCGAAAGCTTCAGTCCGGCGAGGCGGGGCCGGTCAGCGCGTCGATGACGCGGCCGATGAGGCCGGCAAGCTGGTGAACCTCCGGCTCGCTCAGTCCGGCGGAGGCATCGGCGCGCACCGCGCGGCAGACGGCCTGCACCTTGGCCAGTACCGGGCCGGCACTGGCCGTCAGCCGCACCACCTTCGCGCGCCGGTCGGCCGGGTCGGGGCAGCGCTGCACCAGCCCGGCCGCCTCCAGGCGGTCGAGATAGGTCACCAGCGTCATGGGATCGATGTTGAGGTGCTCCGCCAGCACGCTCTGGCGGCGACCCTCGCCCTTGGAAACATGCAGCAGGGTGCGGGCTTCGCCGGCCGTCAGCCCCAGCCCGGCGGCTTCGGCGCGCCGGTCGAAGCGCGCCCGGATCAGACGGTGGGCATCTAGCACCAGAAAGCCCAGCGGCACGCTCAGCACATCGCCCTCCGCGCCGCAGGCATCGGGGGACGGCTGGCGGGCAGCGTCTTCCGGATCGAAGGCGGGGACGGGGCTGGCAGCAAGGGACATGGAACTTCCGGGAAAAAAGTACGCGCCTGCGTCACAAAAGGTTCGGGCAGGGCAGGCGAAGTGGTGGCAGCCGGCGGCGATTCGACCGGCTGGGCAAGAGGCCCGGTCGTCGGTATCCGTCAGGGTTCATGATAATAAGAATATCTTATTATCTACCCTTCATGTCGCTATCAAGGGCCTTCGTGAGGTGCCGAGATGCGTTTTCTGGCCTCCGGAGCGGCGAAATGCGGCCGGGAGGCTTGCCGTTCGTGGCCGGGCCGCTATAGTCCGCGCCGAAATAGGGACAAGCGGGCGCGGCTGAACCACGCCCGCTTTTTGGTGCTTCTTCATGAACCTGCGCAATATCGCCATTATCGCCCACGTCGACCACGGCAAGACCACGATGGTCGACAAGCTGCTGCAGCAGTCCGGCACTTTCCGTGAAAACCAGCGCGTTGCCGAACGCGCCATGGACTCAAACGATCTGGAACGCGAACGCGGCATCACCATTCTGGCGAAGGTGACGTCGGTGTTCTGGAACGACACCCGCATCAACATCGTCGATACCCCCGGCCACGCCGATTTCGGCGGCGAGGTGGAGCGCATCCTCAACATGGTGGATGGCGCGATCCTGCTGG
>DAIPYB010000483.1:0-2642 GCA_036782955.1 Pseudoxanthobacter sp.
CGTGGCCGATGTGCGGCGCGCCGTTGGGGTAGGCAATGGCCGTGGTGATGTAGAACTTGGAACGCTGGGTCATACCGGAATCGCCGCTCACCGCTCGGGGGTGCTTCTGTCAGTGGTGCTCATTTCAGTTGCCAGTGATATAGCGCCGATGACCGCGGGATCAAAGGCATGGCACCGCAAACTGCATGGCAGTTGCCCGGCCTCAGCCGGCGGCCGCGCGCGCGGCCGTGCTCATTTCGCGCACGATGGAAATCATCGCCTGCCGGCGGTCCAGATTGAAGCCTTCGGTGCGCGCGACCGTCGTCTCCAGCCGGCTCCAGGCCTCCGCCCACGCATTGAGCGCAATTGCCGGCGCACCCGCGGCAGCGCCCTGCCGCACCACGGAAGCCATGAACGCCCGCAGGCGATCAATGGCGAGATCCCATGTCTCGCCGGCCTCGCGCATCGACACCAGATCGGCCAGCGCATTGACGGCGCGCGGATCCGGCGTCGTGAGGTTTCCGAGCACCGGCGCCAGCGCCGTCTCCAGATCGAGCCCGCCGCCGTTGAGGGTCGTCACGGCGCGCCGCAGGCTGCCCTCGCAGGCGACAACCGCATGTTCCAGCGCGGCCCGGTCGCCATCCAGCCCGAATGCCGCCAGAGCCGAAGCCACATCGCCATCGGAGAGCGGCCGCAGCATCAGCCGCCGGGCCCGCGAGCGGATCGTCGCCAGCAATCGCCCGGGAGAGTGAGAAACCAGCAAAAACAACCCTTTCGCCGGAGGCTCCTCAAGCATTTTCAGAAGCGCGTTGGCGGCATTGGTATTCAGATCGTCAGCCGCATCGACCAGCGCCACGCGATAACCGCCGGCGCCCGCCGTGGACCCAAAGAACGGCACGAGGCGACGCACCTCGTCCACGGTGATTTCGGTGCGGAACCGCTTGGCCTTGTCATCCCATGGCTTTTGCAGGTGCAGCAGATCGGGGTGCGCGCCCGCCGCGATGAGGCGTGCAGCCTGCTCGTCCGGGCTGACGGAAAGATCGCGTGCAGCCTGAACCGCTGCAGCGGAAGGATCGGGATTCGACAGCACGAAGCGGGCGAAGCGCAGCGCGAGGGTTGCCTTGCCAATGCCGCGCGGTCCGCCCAGAATCCAGCCATGGTGCATGCGGCCGCTGCGATAGGCATCCAGCAGGACCGCTTCAGCCTCGCCGTGGCCGAACAATGCCGTCTGCGCACGGGGCGCAGGCACGCCTTCCAGCGCATCCGGCTCGCCGGGGCCGCCATCCTCGCGGGCGGGATCGTTGCGTCTTGCCGCTCTGGCCATGGCTTCAGTCCGCTGAACAGCCGGTCTGGCCGGCCGGCTAAAACTCACTCAGGCGGCGCGCGGGGTGCCGCCACCCCAGCCCAGTCCGCCCCAGCGGCGCGTAACGGCGGCCCAGATCTGGGCCTCCACCGCATCGGGCGAGCCGCTGCCATCCACCACGACGCATCGCTCCGGCTCGGCCGCGGCAATTGCCAGATAGGCATCCCGCCGCTGGCGATGCACCTCGATATCGTCGGCCTCGAACCGGTCCGTCACGCCGCTGCCACGCCGCACGGCAGCACGCGAAAGCCCGATCTCGACGGGCACATCGATGATGATGGTCAGGTCAATGGCCAGATGCCCCAGCGCCAGCCGCTCCAAAGCACCGATCAGCGCCGGCGCAACGCCCGACGCTCCCTGATAGACGCGGGTCGAATCCGTAAACCGGTCGCACAACACCCAGACGCCGGACGCGATGAGCGGACGGATGACCGTTTCAACATGATCGATCCGGGCAGCGGCGAACAGCAACGCCTCCGTGTCCGCCCCCAGCGCCCGGGCGGCGCCGCTCAGCACCACATGGCGCACGGCCTCGGCCCCCGGAGACCCACCAGGCTCGCGCGTGGTGCGCACCGCAAGGCCAAAGCCGGAAAGCCGCCGCGCGAGACGTGCGATCTGGGTGGATTTACCAGCCCCTTCGCCACCCTCGAATGTGATGAACCGGCCCGGCACCCGGCCCTCCTTCACGTCTGTTCGCGCTTCGCGGCCGGCACGGCCGAGCGCAGATTCTTATCTTGCCACCATGCCGCATAGCCGGCCCTGCTGGCAACCGGACAGCCGCAGAAACTCTGCGAGAACTTATATTTTATCTTTATATTTCAATACATTGAATTGATTATTTCATAAATCATATCATCTTTCGCCGAGGCCAGACCGGGCCCATAAGCCGGAAACGACACGGGCTCCGTGCACTCAAGCACGAAGCCCGCATCCCGGATTACCTGATTTCCGCAGCGTCTCTGCGGCAATCTCACTGATCGGTCGACTGCCGCCACGAGGACGAAGCACTGAGCGCGCCGAAGCGGCTCGCCGCCTGCATCGCGGCCGTGCCATCGGAGGTTCGCGCAAAGGACGAAGACGACGGCGTAACGCTGCCGACCATCGAGATGCTGTCAGCCGCCGGCGCCACGACGCCGTCCGCCGGCTGGGTCAGGACCGCACCCGAGAAACCGGTGGCCGAAGGCACGCCGGTGCCCGGCGCGCTCAGCTGCATCGGCTCGCCCGAGGCCGGCTCAAAGGGTGTGTCGACATAAGCCTCGGCAATCGGCGCGGTGTTGGCAACGCGCGCGGCCGCGCCGGC
>DAIPYB010000484.1:0-2638 GCA_036782955.1 Pseudoxanthobacter sp.
AGATCGGCGGCATGTATCGCGGCGACTTCCGCCGCAAGGCGACGCTGGCCGAATACGGTTTCCGCCTGCCGTCGTGCATGGACAACCGGCCGCTGCGGTTCGAGGAATGGGACGCGATGCGTCCGCAGACCGTCGCCGTCAGTGCCACGCCGGCCGCATGGGAGATGGAGCAGTCCGGCGGCGTGTTTGCCGAGCAGGTCATCCGCCCCACCGGCCTCGTCGATCCGCCGGTCGAAATCCGCCCCGCCAAGACGCAGGTCGACGATCTCTTGGGCGAAGTGCGCGCCGTGGCGGCGAAGGGCTATCGCAGCCTCGTCACCGTTCTGACCAAGCGCATGGCCGAGGACCTGACCGAATATCTCCACGAGCAGGGCGTTCGGGTGCGCTACATGCACTCCGATATCGATACGCTGGAGCGCATCGAGATCATCCGCGACCTGCGGCTGGGGGCGTTCGACGTTCTGGTCGGCATCAACCTGCTGCGCGAGGGGCTTGATATTCCCGAGTGCGCGCTGGTGGCCATTCTCGATGCCGACAAGGAAGGTTTCCTGCGTTCCGAGACATCGCTGGTGCAGACCATCGGCCGCGCGGCCCGCAATGTGGAAGGCCGGGTTCTGCTTTATGCCGACACCATGACCGGTTCCATGGATCGGGCAATCGCGGAAACCAGCCGTCGCCGCGAGAAGCAGATCGCCTACAATGTCGAGCACGGCATCACGCCGGAATCGGTGAAGAAGGCCATCGGCGACATTCTCGATTCCGTTTATGAGCGCGACCGCGTCACCGTGGATGCGGGGATGGCGGCACCGGGCGAACTCGTCGGCAACAATCTCAAGGCACACATGGCCGACCTTGAGAAGCGCATGCGCGATGCGGCTGCCAATCTGGAATTCGAGGAGGCGGCCCGTCTGCGCGACGAGCTGAAGCGCCTGCAGGCGACGGAACTGGCGGTTGCCGACGATCCCATGGCGCGGCAGGGCGAGGTGGAGGAAGCGGCCGGGCGCTTCAGGGGCGAGCGGCGCTACGGCGCTGCTGCCAACCTGCCGCCCAAGCCGGCGGCGGGATCGCGCGTGCGGGCGCCGGACCTCGATGACATGGGGCCGGGCACCGACCGGGCCATTCCGCTCGGCGATGACGGTGCCTTGCCGCAGCGACCCGATCCGCAGGTTTCCAACCACAAGCCGCGCGGTGCCCGCGGCGGGCGCTCGACCGCCGGCAAGCCCGGCACGCGCGGCGGAGGACCCCGGTGATGAAATGCCTGTTGCCGGCCGCGCTGCTGGCGCTGCTTCTGGCCGCGCCCGCGGCTGCCAACGTCATCGACGGCGCCGACGACCGCGATTCCCTGCTGGCGCTGGCGCCGAAGCTGGGGCTTTCCCCCGCCGAGGTGCAGCATATTCGTTCCTCCACCGGCTTTGTCGCCTGCCTTTCGCCCACGCCCTCCATGGGCTCGGGCGTGCTGTTCCTCGATAACCAGCAGGTGCTGACGGCATCCCACATCCTCTACCAGCCCGATGGCAAGGCGCGGTCGCGCTGCTTCTTCCGCAACCAGACCATTCCTCCGGTCATGGTGGATCTGGTGCCCTACAAGGGCTACGCGGCCTTCGGGGCCATGCCGCCTAAGGCGGGTACGTCGCAGGACTTCGCCATTGTCCGCACGGCCCTGCCGGTGACAGGCGGGGCGCCGTTTGTCGTTGCCGACAGTCTGCCGGCGAAGGGCGAGAAGCTGATCGTCATCACCGCGCATCCGGCCGGCATGGCGAAGGAAGTGGACCGCTTCGTGCCGGTGGCGCAGTCGTGCACGGTGCGCAGGGTGCTGTCGGCGGGGCGCTACGCGGCTCTGTTCAACACCGATTGCGACGCCACCGGGTCTTCGTCGGGCGGGGCCAATTTCACCCGCACAAGCAGCGGTCTCGTGTTGCGCGGCGTCACGATTTCGACTGGCCCGTGGCAGACGCCTTCCTTTGCCGGCGCGCCCTATAACGAGAAGCGGGGCAGCTTCACCTCTGCCATCTCGGTCAGCGGCGTGGTGCTGCAGGCCGGCCGCGGGCTGATGAACAAGGCGCCTGCCTCCGCTCCGCAGGGCATGCCGAGCGCGGTGGACGCCATGAAGGACAGCATGGCCGGACAGGCCGCCCCGTCGGGCGGCTCCGGCCTGCAGGCCGGAGGAGCGGGCCTGCCGGGTGTCGACTCCGGCCGCGCCCACCGCAAGGCCCAGCCCGGCGGCTGACAGCCCTCGCAATCCACCGCCACGCAACCTGTCGCAACAACAGGCGCGTGACAGGCTGCGAAGGATGCGCTATCCAGAGCCGTCCGTCAGGCCGCTTTCCCAAGCGCCCCGGACGATGGGCCCCAAAGGCCCCGCGCGGGTGTAGTTCAGTGGTAGAACGACAGCTTCCCAAGCTGTATGTCGTGGGTTCGATTCCCATCACCCGCTCCATTTTTCAAGCAGATCAAGATGGCTGTCGCTCCCTCGTTTGACGGAAGCATCCCGTTTCTTTGCGGTCGTCGATAGGCTGCGTTGTGGCCAAGCGCTGGTGCGGCCAAAGTCTTCTTTCCGGTGGGCGGATCGCAGGCACCTCTGTGCGGCGGCATCGCGGTTCAAAATCCGTTGAAGCACTTTGACGCAGGACTTTGGTCG
>DAIPYB010000485.1:0-2638 GCA_036782955.1 Pseudoxanthobacter sp.
TGTTTCGTTTCATGCGCCGGATGCTGGCGAAAGGGCCGCGAAGCGGTCCAGAAAACGCTGCTCCGCCTCGCGCACCGGCCACGGCGCGACGAAGCCGAGCAGCAGCGGGTCGGCGCAATCGATATCCTGCGGGCGGCCGAACAGGCTCCCGGCCTCCGCCTCGGTAAAGCCGGCGAGGTGCGTCGCCTCCAGATAGGCGGAGATGATATCGGCCCGCTTGATGAGGCGCGCGAGGGTGACGGCCGGTTCGGCGGGAAGCCCGAAACGACGATGCACCGCCACCTGCAGCCGGTGCTCGATATCCTTGTAGGCCGCTCCCAGCACCGCCTTGAACGGCGAGATCATGTCGCCGATGACATATTCCGGCGCATCGTGCAGCAGCGCCAGCATGAGCGCCGTGCGGGTGGCCTGCGGCCGCAGCCGCAGCACCAGCGCCTCCACCAGAAGCGCGTGCTGGGCCACCGAATAGGCATGCTCGCCCCGCGTCTGCCCGTTCCAGCGCGCCACCCGCGCGAGGCCGTGGGCAATGTCCGTGATCTCGATATCGAGCGGCGAAGGGTCCACCAGATTGAGCCGGCGGCCGGACAGCATCCGCTGCCACACCCGCGGCGCCGGATCGCAGGGTTCGGCCATCGGATCAGGCCGGGTCTTCGGCGGCCTGCCAGCCGAAGCGGGCGAAGGAGGGCAGCGAAAGCCGCACCCGCACACCCTCCGCCGTCATGGGCATATCGGCGGCCAGCGCCTCTCCGGCGCGGTCCAGCCGCACCACTGCAAGGCCGCTTCGCCCGGAAACGGAGCCGAGCGTGCCCACCGCGCGGCCGCCTGCCATGATCTCGGCACCCGTCTGCGGCAGCACCGCATCGCCTTCCGCCTTCACCGTGCGCCTGCGCGCGATGCCGCGATGCTCCATCCGCGACACCACCTCCTGCCCGATATAGCAGCCCTTGTCGAAGGCCACGCCATTGAGGCAGTCCATGTCGGCATCGTGCGGGAACAGGCTGCCGAAGACGAAGTCGCGCCCGGCCTGCGGCACGCCGAGGCCGATACGGTGGGCGTGATAGGCCTCGTCCGTGGACGCCGTGAAGCCGGCGGCCGCGAGGCGCGCGGCAATCGCCGCGCGCTCGCCGGTGAGCACCGCCCGTCCGCCCAGCGCCGCAAGGCGCGGATCGGCGAAGATGCCGGCCTCGCGCGGCAGCGCGCCGCCCCACAGCAGCACGACGCTGGTCTCCGGCAGCGGCGCCAGAGAGACCCGTGCCCGCAGCCGATACATCGCCAGCCGCCGCAGCAGGGCCGGCGCCTCGCTGGAGGCACAGTCGATCAGAAAGCCCTCCGGAGACGGAAGGATGAAGAAGTCCGACAGGATCTTACCCTGCGGCGTCAGCAACGCGGCAAACACCGCCGCCCCGCCCTCAATAGCCGGTGTCAGGTCGCCGGTTACGAGCGCCTGCAGGAACGGCGCGGCATCTGCCCCGCTCACGGCGATAACGGCGCGGTCGCCGGCAAAACAATAGAAGGCCATGACAGGGGCTCCGGGAGAATCGGCAAAGCGTTTGCAGAAAATGGCCTCCGCCTTGCGCCCCTGCAAGATGGCTGCTGTCACCTCGTCGTCATGTGCGCGGCTGTCGCGCAACCGACGGGCCATGATGTTGCCCGGAACCGTGCTATAAGCGCGCCGCGCGGCCCTGCCGCCGGCCCCTCGTATCTCCCGGTCCTTCAGCCCTTTATCATCTCCCAGCCCTTTATCATCTCCAAGGAGATTGGCATGGCCTCCGAACTGGCTTCGCACTTCGACCTCGTCCTCAAGGGCGGCACAGTAGCCACCCCCGGCGGACTGGCCGAGGCCGACATCGGCGTGCGCGAGGGCCGCATCGTGGCCATCGGCCCGGTCGGCGGACCGGCGGCCGAAACCGTCGACGTGCGCGGCCTGACCATCCTGCCCGGTGTCATCGACAGCCAGGTGCATTTCCGCGAGCCGGGTCTGGAGCACAAGGAAGATCTGGCTTCCGGCTCGCGCGCGGCGGTGATGGGCGGCGTCACGGCGGTGTTCGAGCTGCCCAACACCAAGCCGCTGACCACCAGCGCCGACGCGGTGGCGGACAAGATTCGCCGGGCGAGCGGGCGCATGTATTGCGACTTCGCATTCTGGGTCGGCGCCACCGCGCAGAACGTGGACCAGTTGCCCGAGCTGGAGCGTCTGCCCGGCACGGCGGGCATCAAAATCTTCATGGGCTCCTCCACCGGCGACCTGCTGGTGCCGGATGACGAGACCCTGACGCGGGTGCTTTCCCGGACCAGCCGCCGCGTTGCCGTGCATGCGGAGGACGAGGCCCGCCTGGAAGCGCGCAAGCCGCTGCGCGAGCCCGGAAACCCGCTCTCGCACCCCGTCTGGCGCGATCCCGAAGCCGCGCTGCTGGCCACCCGCCGCCTCGTGACGATTGCACGGGCCACCGGCGCGCGCGTCCATGTGCTCCACGTCTCCACTGCCGAGGAGATGGATTTCCTGATCGACCACAAGGATGTCGCCTCCATCGAGGTGACGCCGCATCACCTGACGCTGGCCACCGACGAGCACGGCGCCCGCCTTGGCACGCGGATGCAGATGAACCCGCCGGTGCGCGATTCCGCCGTGCGCACGGCC
>DAIPYB010000486.1:0-2637 GCA_036782955.1 Pseudoxanthobacter sp.
CCCAGACCCGGCTCAGCGGCAATGCAGCCCACCTTGTCGAGTACCTCGAACGGCACGCCATATTGCTTCAGCACCTTGATGTCGTCAGCGGCGTGGTCGGCTTCCTGCTGGTCGCGGAAAAGCTGCAGGGTGCCGAGGGTGCGCTCGTCATAGGCGATGCCGGTTTCCGCACGCAACGCCTTGAGGCAATCGCGCGAATATTCCGCGATCACCACCATGCGCGCCTTGTTGATGGCATAGGCCTGCGGCGTGCAGTTCCTGAGCATCTGCAGGAACCACGAATACATTTTCGGGTCCAGCTGCGGCCGGATCACCAGAGGGCCGTGGGCGTTGAACAGCCACTTCAGCGCCTTGGTGGGAATGCCGGGGGCCGCCCACGGCGAGGCATAGCCGGGCGAAATCTCGCCGGCGTTGGCAAAGCTCGTCTCAAGGGCGGCGCCCGGCTGGCGCTCGACGACTTCCACCTCGTGGCCGGCCCGCGCCAGATAATAGGCGGTGGTCACGCCCACCACGCCCGCGCCGAGAACAACGACCTTCATGTGTTCACTCCACCCGTTCTGCCACCGGCCGCGGTCCTTCCGCACGCCGGCACCCCAACCGCGCCGTTCTCGTCCGCCCGGACCTCAGTCGCCAATGTAACGCCGCGAATAGCGCGCGCCGAGGCCGGTCAGGATTTCATATCCGATGGTGTGGGCGGCAGCCGCCACCTCGTCGACACTCTGGTGCGGCCCGATCAGCTCCACCGGAGAGCCATCGCCCAGCGCCCCTTCGGGCACCGCGGAGGCATCGAGCGTAGCCGAGTCCATCGAGATCCGCCCGACGAACGGCAACGCGACATCGCCGAAGAACGCCGCCCCGGTGTTGGAATGGCTGCGCAGCCAGCCATCCGCATAGCCGACCGCGACGGTGGCGATGCGCATCGGCCGGTCGGCCCGGAAAGTGTAGCTGTAGCCGACCGCGTCGCCAGCCTGAATCTCGCGCACCTGAATGATGCGGCCGTCGAGCCGAACCACGGGTTTCATGGGATTTGGCAGCCCCGGAACCGGGCTCAGGCCATAAAGCGCCGCGCCCGGACGAACGATATCGAAATGATAGGCCGGCCCCAGATGGATGCCGCCGGAATTGGCGAAACAACCCGGAGCGGGCGGCAGCAGCCGGCGGCGCGCCTCGAAGGCGGCCAGTTGCTGCACATTGGCCGGGTGGCCCGGCTCATCGGAACAGGCAAGGTGGCTGACGATGGCCCTGACGTCGATGCCTTCCATCCGCTTCGGATCGGCCGCAAGGCGTTCGATCTCGCCCAGCGGCAGGCCGAGGCGGGACATGCCGGTATCGATCTGGATCATGGCCGGTAGCCGGCGGCCGAGACTGGCGGCATGGGCGGACCAAAGCTCCACCTGCCGCAAATCGTTCAGCACCGGCACGATGCCGTTGGCTGCGCATTCCGCTTCCGCGCCGGGCATCAGCCCGTTCAGCACGAAAATCTCAGCACCGTGCGGCAGGCAGGGCTTCAGACCCAGCCCCTCGGCCAGATGGGCAACGAAGAAGTGACGGCAGCCGGCCGCCGCCAGCACCGGCGCAACGCGGGTGGCACCGAGGCCATAGGCATCCGCCTTCACCACCGCGCCGCAGCGCGCGCCCTGCACCTTTGCCGCCAGAGCCAGATAATTGTCGCGGATCGCGCCAAGATCGATCGTGAGCCAGGCGCCGGAATTATCCGCGCCCGGCCAGGCGGTCACCCGCCCGTCCGCTGCCGTCGCCAGTGATGTCATTCGGACCCCTCCGCGCCACGGCCGGGGTGTGCCCCGTCGCCGTGCCGTTAAGGGAAGCATGGCAGAAGACGAACGCACTTTCATTGCGATATGCGCATGAAACTGCCATTCTCAAGATTATTATGGCACGTTCTGCGCAATGCTGGAGAGCCCTTGCATGCCGGCCCGCGACGCAATCGATGATCGCATCATCCGTCTTCTGCGCGCTGACGGGCGCATGTCCAATGCTCGTCTTGCGGAGACGGTGGGGCTGTCGCAGTCAGCCTGCCTGCGGCGTCTCCACGGGCTGGAGCAGTCGGGCATCATCCGCGGCTACACCGCAATTGTCGACCTGCCCGACGACGATGACGTGACGGTCGTCTATGTCCACATCACGCTGGAGCGGCAGACGGAAGACTATCTCGACCGTTTCGAGGCCGGCATCCGCCGCTGCCCGGACGTGCGCGAGTGCTATCTGATGACCGGCATCGCCGATTATGTGCTGCGCGTGGAAGCCGCCAGCGTAGCCGACTATGAACGCATCCACCGCGAACAGCTTTCGCGCCTGCCGGGCATCGCGCGCATCCAGTCGAGCTTCACCATCCGCAGCGTCGTCGGCTCCCACGCCCAGCTTCCACCGGGCCGCGGCCGCTGAGGCCGCCGCAACGCCGCCCTTACCCCAAAAAATGAAATGCCCCGCGCGGCGGAACCGCGCGGGGCACATTTCTTTGCGCTATCGAAGAAGAAGATCAGGCCTTCTTTTCGATGTCGTTGCGGGCCTCATACCACATGCCATTCAGCACAGCGAAGCTGACGGCAAGGCCGAGACCGAGGATCCAGGAGAAATACCACATCTTATCGTATCTCCCGCTCAGTAGGCGTTGGGGTT
>DAIPYB010000487.1:0-2634 GCA_036782955.1 Pseudoxanthobacter sp.
GCCGCCAACATGCGGTGCATCGGGGATCGGGCCGTGCCGAAACGGGCGCACAGGCCAGCCACATCGTCCGTGCCGGTGGCAACGACCTCGATGAGCGCCAGTCCGCGCATCAGCGTCTGGGTGCCGGGCGTGGCTTCGGTGCTCTTTACCGCGCCGTCATTGCTGTCCGGTCCTGGGGCCATCGCGCATCTCCGGTCGCCGGCATTTGCCCGTTACCGGTCCTATTTAGGATGCGGCCAATACGCTGTCAAATAATGCATCATGGCTCTCAAATAATGAGACATAGTGATGATGCCGGCCTGCCTATGCGCACCATAATCATTGCAACGCGACATTGCGCGGAATGTGGCTGACAGTGCGCTTAGGCGCAGGGGGGCAGCAAAACACGGCTTTCAGAGGCGCTTGACGAGGTAGATCGTGGCCTCATCGCCGGCGGTGATGCCGAAGGATGCGGTTGCCGCGATTTCCGCCGGCGCGAACTGGCGTGGCTCGCTGCGGTAGCCGAGGGCTTGGAAGAACGGCGCGGTGTCGGCTGCAACCGCGTGAAGCCGATGGACGCCGGCGCCACCGGCGATCCACTCCAGAACGCCGTGTATCTCTCGGCCGATGCCCTGCCGGCGCCGGCTTTCCACCACCACGAAGGAGCGCAACAGCCGGTCCGGCCCCTCTCCCTCAAGGCCGGCATAGCCGGCCAGCCCGGCCGGGTCGCGGAACCGATAGAACTTGCGGCCGGGGGTCGTCAGGTCGTCGGTGGGAAGTCCCGCCGCGGTCAGCGCAGCCAGCAACCCTTCGTCGGCGGCGCTGATGGGGTCGATCACCATGGTTTCCTCCGTGTCCGGCCCGATTCTTCAGGCTCGTTGCCTTGTGTAATCGCTTTGCTATGGCAGGCGGCAGGGCTAATCAACGCTGCACCGCGATGGCGGCTTGCCTCCGCCTCCACGCCTGCCGGGGATTCCGGCCCGAAACCGGCGGCGGATGCCGGCTGGAACGACAGGGCGCGGTATCATGATGCCGTATCCCGTGACGGGAATGCGAAAATGTACATCGGCGTCAGGATTTCTCGACGTTGATGTACATTTCCGCTTGCCCATTCTTTAGACCGCTCATAACCTGTGCACAGAACGGAGCTGGCGATGTTGAACGAGACGGGGTGGCGCGGGTCCGCAGAGCTCTGGCTGGGTGCAGCTTACGAAAATCTCCTTGAGGCGGGTGTGGATTCTGTTCGTATCCAGCCACTCGCCAAGAAATTGAGCCTTTCGAGAACATCGTTTTACTGGTTCTTCAAAGACCGAGAGGAGCTTCTTGCTGCTCTCGTCGATAAATGGCGTTCAAAGAACACGGAAAGCATTGTTCGGCAGGCCGATGCTTACGCCGAGAGCGTGACCGAGGCGGTGTTCAATGTCTACGACTGCTGGTTCAATAACGACATGTTCGATTCAAAGTTCGAATATGCGATCCGGAGCTGGGCACTACAGTCTCCCGATGTATCAAGCGATGTCCAGGCCGCGGATGCCGTACGTCTCGATGCGCTGACGCGCATGTTTCTGCGGTTCGGCTATGAAGGAATGGCTGCGGATGTGCATGCTCGGACGATATACCTGTCCCAGATCGGCTATATCACGATGAATGCGAACGAGACCATGGCGTTCCGGATGCGGCGGGCGCCTGTCTATGTGGAAATCTATACGGGCCGTACGCCGCGCGCCAACGAGGTTGAGCGTTTCTATGCGCGCAACGGCTTCGTGCCCGAAGAACCGTGGGTGCCCCCCGGCGCCGGTCGGGAGGAGCCATGAACCAGCCGGCGTCACAGTCGGAATTTCAGGAAACAAGCCCGGTCGTCGGCATCGTTGGCGGCAGTGGATGGCTCGGCCGCGCGATGGCGGCCAACATGCTGAGCCGGGGCGTCATTGGCGCCGGCGATCTCATTATCTCATCCCGCCAAGGCAAGACGCCGGTTTTTCCGGGCCATGAGGCGGTGAGGGTTACGGCGGACAATGCCGCGCTCGTCCGGGCCGCCGACATCATCGTTCTTTCCGTGCGGCCGGAGCAGTTTGCGGACCTGCGGCTCGATTGCCGCGACAGGCTCGTCATATCGGTCATGGCGGGTGTTTCCTTCGCAACGCTGGCGACGGCAACCGGTGCCGCGCGCATCGTCCGCGCGATGCCGAATGCGGCGTGCGAGATTGCCCGTTCCTATACGCCGTGGTGCACCCTTGCGGCGGTAACCGCGCAGGACGGGGCCTTCGTGCAGGCGTTGTTTGAAAGCTGCGGCGCGGCCGATTGCGTCTCCTCCGAAGCGGAAATCGATTATCTCGCCGGCCTGTCCGGCTCCGGTCCGGCTTTTCCTGCCCTGCTGGCAAAAGCAATGCTGGACCATGCGCTTGCGCGCGGTCTGCCGGAAACGGTTGCCCGTCGCGCGGTGATGGGGGCGGTCAGTGATGCTGCCCGGTTGCTGCCGGACCACGGCCCGCCTGACCGGCTGATCGGCACCTTCATGGATTATCGCGGCACGACCGCGGCGGCTCTGGACGCCATGATCGCCGGCGGCCTGCCTGCGGCGGTGGCGGCCGGGCTCGATGCCGCCGAGGCAATGTCGCGCAGCTCATTGTGGTCGGCGGCGAGACCGGCCCCGGC
>DAIPYB010000488.1:0-2632 GCA_036782955.1 Pseudoxanthobacter sp.
TCGTCGATTCGGGCTACAACATCATCTCCATGCCGCGCCTCGACGAGCTGAAGGCAGGCGAGGAGACGGTCGCTCTTTGAGGCCGCCGCTCCATGCGAACTGACCGGCGGCAACGGGGATGAACCGCGCCGCCGGGAACCCCATATGAACGGCCGAGAGGCGGAGCCGGTCGCCCGCGAAGACGGAAGACCGGCCGCCGCAGAAAGAGGCCAGAAGCGAACAGCGGCCATGTCGCGCCCGGAAGACCACAGCCATTCTGCCCGCTCGCTGATCGTCAAGATCTGCGGCCTGTCCTCGCCGGAGACGGTGGCGGCGGCCCTTGATGCCGGGGCCGATCTGGTGGGATTTGTGTTCTTCCCCAAAAGCCCCCGCCATGTGAGCCCCGAAGCCGCCCGCGATCTCGCTGCGGCTGCGCGCGGCCGGGCCGGGGTGGTGGCGCTGACGGTCGATGCCGACGACAGGCAACTCGACGCCATCGTCGATACCCTGCATCCCGACTGGCTGCAGCTTCACGGCCATGAGGATGCGGCCCGCGTGGCGACAGTCCGGGCGCGATACGGTCTTCCGGCGATGAAGGCCCTCGGCATCCGCGAGGCCGGCGATCTGGCGGCGGCCGCGGATTATCGCGGCGTTGCCGACCGGCTGCTGTTCGATGCCAAGCCACCGCGCAATGCGGCCCTGCCGGGCGGAAACGGCGTGGCCTTCGACTGGAATCTCCTCGCGAACATTGACCCGGACCTGCCGTTCATGCTTTCCGGTGGGCTCACGATCGGCAATGTCGGCGAAGCAATCCGCCTGACGCGACCTCTGGGGGTCGACGTTTCAAGCGGGGTTGAAAGCGAACCGGGCGTGAAGGATCCGGCGCGGATCGCCGCCTTCGTGGCGGCGGCGCGGCAGGCGGCGGCCTCGTGAAGGCGGCCGGTTAACGGGAAAGGCTGAGGCAGTGAACCAGGTCACGGACGGCACATTGACGGGGGCGGGGACGGCAGCGCGGGAGCGCGCCAATTCCTGGCGCACCGGGCCGGATGACAGGGGCTTCTTCGGCCAGTTCGGCGGGCGTTTCGTGGCCGAAACGCTGATGCCGCTGATCCTGGATCTCGAGGCGGCCTATGATGCCGCGCGCAGCGATCCGACGTTCGTCGCCGAGCATCTGGCGCTGCGCAAATCCTATGTCGGCCGTCCGAGCCCGCTGACATTCGCGCCGCGCCTGACCGAGCATCTCGGCGGCGCGAAGATCTACCTGAAGCGCGAAGAGCTGAACCACACCGGCTCGCACAAGATCAACAACTGCCTCGGCCAGATCCTGCTGGCCAAGCGCATGGGCAAGACGCGCATCATCGCGGAAACGGGCGCCGGGCAGCATGGCGTGGCGACGGCCACGGTCTGTGCCCGCTTCGGCCTGCCGTGCGTGGTGTACATGGGCGCCACCGACATCGAGCGGCAGAAGCCGAACGTGTTTCGCATGCATCTGCTGGGCGCGGAGGTGGTGCCTGTCACCTCCGGTGCCGGCACGCTGAAGGATGCCATGAACGAGGCCCTGCGCGACTGGGTCTCCAACGTGGAATCGACCTATTACCTCATCGGCACCGCGGCCGGGCCCCATCCCTATCCGGCGATGGTGCGCGACTTCCAGTCGGTGATCGGCGAGGAAACCCGTACGCAGATTCTGGAGGCCGAGGGCCGGCTGCCGGATGTGCTGGTGGCCTGCGTCGGCGGTGGCTCCAACGCCATCGGCCTGTTCCATCCCTTCCTTGACGACCCGGATGTGAAGATGATCGGTGTCGAGGCCGGCGGTCGCGGTCTCGACGGCGACGAGCACTGCGCTTCGCTCAACAAGGGGCGGCCGGGTGTGCTGCACGGCAACCGCACCTATCTTCTGCAGGACGCCGACGGCCAGATTCTGGAAGGTCACTCCATTTCGGCCGGGCTGGATTATCCCGGCATCGGACCGGAGCATTCGTGGCTGCATGCGACCGGCCGGGTGAAATATGTTCCGGCCACCGACAACGAGACGCTGGAGGCGTTCCAGCTGCTGTCGCGCCTTGAGGGCATCCTGCCGGCGCTGGAATCGGCCCATGCGCTGGCCGAGGTCATCAAGCTGGCCCCGACCATGGGCAAGGACGAGATCATCGTCCTCAATCTCTCCGGCCGTGGCGACAAGGATGTGTTTTCCGTCGCCGGCTATCTCGGCCTTTCGATCTGAGCGGGTGCTGCGATGTCCTCAAGTGAAATTCCCGCGCCGCTGACCCGCATCGACCGCCGCTTCGCGGCACTGAAGGCGGAGAACCGTCCGGCACTCGTCACCTTCGTGACGGCCGGCGATCCCGACCCGCAGACCTCGGCGGCGATCATCGCGTCGTTGCCGGCCGCCGGCGCCGACATCATCGAGATCGGCATGCCGTTTTCCGATCCGATGGCCGATGGCCCCGCCATTCAGGCGTCATCCCAGCGCGCGCTGCACGCCGGGCAGACCCTGCGGCGCACCATCGATATCGTGGCCGGGCTGCGCCGCACGGACAATGACGTGCCGGTGATCCTGATGGGTTATTATAATCCCATCTACTCATTCGGCGTGGAAGCATTCGTGGCCGCCGCCGTCGCGGCCGGCGTGGACGGGCTGATCGTGGTCGAT
>DAIPYB010000489.1:0-2626 GCA_036782955.1 Pseudoxanthobacter sp.
GCGATAGCCCGCGGCATCGCGGCCGGTCCAGCCGGCATCGTCGAGCAGGGCATTGGCCTTTTCGATATCGTAGGGATAGGCCGTCTCGAAGGCCGGATCGTAGAACGGCGTGGTCGGCGACAGCGGCCCGCCAACCGGCTTGTAGGCGCCGAAGAAGATGCTCTTCAGGCCCGAGGCGGCGTCGGCCGAATGGCGGAAGGCCTTGCGCACGCGGATGTCGTCGAACGGCGCGCGGCGGGTGTTGAGATCCACCTGCCACGGCACGCCGGGCTGGCTGTCCTCGATGACGGTGATGTTCTCCTGCCCCTTGGCGGCGGAGAAATTCTCCGGCGGCACGCCGATGATGACGCCGACCTCGCCGGCCGCCAGCGCATTGTAGCGGGTGGCGGGCTCGGCGATCACGCGCCACTCCACCTTGTCGGCATAGGCCTTGCCCTGATGGCCGGCAATCGGCGGGGCCCAGTCATAATCCTCGTTGCGCTCGAAATAGACCGCGTTGCCGCGATCCCAGCCGGTAACCTTGAACGGCCCGGTGCCGACCGGCGACACGCAGTTCTGCTCGTTGCCGCGGGCAATGGCCGCCGGCGACTGGATGCCCCCGGTCGGGTTGGCGAGAATGGTGAGGAAGAACGAATTCGGCGATTTCAGCTTCACCACCGCCGTCAGGTCGTCGACGACATCCACGCCCTCGAAATCGGTGAGCTGCGGGGCGATGTTGCCCGAGCCGGTCTTGGGATCGAGCCAGTGGGCGAAGTTCGCCTTGATCGCCGCCGCGTTGAAGGGCGTGCCGTCGGTGAACTTCACGCCGTCGCGCAGGTGGAAGGTATATTGCCGGCCATCGGGGGAAATCTCCCACGATTTCGCCAGCCACGGGTGATAATCGCCCTTCTCGTCCTGCGAGATCAGGCTGTCGAGGAACTGGTGGGCGATGATATCCTGCGGAACGTCGCCGCCGAAGGCCGGGTCGAGGCACTTCGGCTCTTCCAGCGTGGCCAGAACGATGGTTCCGCCATAGCGGGGCGCATCATCGGCGGCGGTCGCCGCCCCCGTGGCGGCAATCGCCCCGGTCAGGAGCGAGACGCCGGCGAGCGCCCACGTTCTGAAGATCGTCATAACAGCAGTTTCCCCGAAGAATTCGGCCAGCCGGCCGGCGCGATAAGAAGCGGTTTGCCAGAACGGAACCGGACCGGCGGAGCGTATTGCCGCCCGCGCGGCCGGACGGATGACACAGCACGACCTGCCCCTTTCCCGCCGGAGAGCGGAAAACGGCATGACAACGCTGTCAGGCACCCGGATAACTTGTGAAGCCCATGCGCGGGCGCCGATTGCGGCCGCCGCCCGTTCCGGTTTCCCCCGGCGCCGCTGCCGGCCGGAAACCCGAACCATCACAGTCTAGAAGGCGCGGACCGCCAGACGAGGAATTTGGCTATATATTTTATGGATAAAATAGATTGAAATTATAAGTCCTTCAGTTTGAACGCATGGGCGGCATCAGGCGGCCGCCGGCAAGGCAACGGCCGCCGGAACGCCGGGCCGGGCGGTCCCGGCCGGGACCGCTGAGCGGCGTAAATCTTCGGTTGCTCTGCCTTGTGATGGGATCGATTTGCGGTTGATCGGCCGGTGCCGGCAAAACAACCTGTCCTTGCCCGCGGACCGGGAACGGCGGCGACATTGACGGGCGGGGCGCGAGCCGGTCTATCTGGCACAAGACCCGTTGCGCCGACCTGTTACGCTGGCTTGTTACGCTGGCTTGTTACTCTGGCTCTTGCCGCGACGGGACCGGCAAACCGAAGGGCACCCGCCGATGAAGCCGCATCTTCACTACACGTTCCATCACATGGGCATTCCGAGCACGACAGTGCGCCCCGACGAAACCTATAGCCCGGCGGCCGGCATGTTCACCGCCGACAATCCGGGCCGCTTCCGCATCCAGTGGCACCGCTTCACGCCGGATTCGCCGCTGCACCCGCTGATCCGCGCCGTTCCGCATCCGGCCTTCAAGGTGGCCGACCTGGCGCAGGACATCGAAGGCGAGGAACTGCTGCTCGGCCCCTATGAGCCCATCGACGGCTACTTCGTCGCCATCATCAATGACAACGGCGTGCCGGTGGAGCTGATCCAGACCGATCTCTCCGACGACGAGATATGGAGCCGCGCCCGCAGCGGACAGGGATCGCTCTATCGGCGGGGGCCGCCGCGCGACTGACCGCCCCTGCCCTGCCGGCGGGCGACAGGGGCAGCGACAGGGGGGGACAGGGCAGCGGCCGTTTCCGGGCCGCCGGCTGCCGGCCGGGCCCCCTCCCCTGCCCTCCCCTTCAGGATGATAATCGTTGCCGCGATAGCAACTAGGAATATTTGCCTTGCTCTGGTATGGTCCCATACGGTGTGGCGCCGTCGGGCGGCGAGCGGGGGAACGGAACGATGACGGGGCAGGCATTTGCGGACCGGCGGGGGAGACTGGACGGCGGGCGCCTGTGCCATGATGTGCGCCGCACCGGCCGCGATGCCCGGATGCGCCGACGGGATCACAGGCCGGTTTCGCTCGCGGCTTCCTGCGCGGTTTCTGACCGGGCTTTCCGCCCGGATTTCGACCCGCATGCCCTATGCGCCGGCGCTCATCGTCGGC
>DAIPYB010000490.1:0-2610 GCA_036782955.1 Pseudoxanthobacter sp.
GCGCGCGGCGCCGACGTCGTGGTGATCGAGAGCACGGCCGCCCGGCTGCAGACCAAGCTCCGCGCCGAGAGCACCCGGAGCGTCGTCTTCGCCGGCGTCAGCGGCGAGCCGACCGACGTCATGATCGCGGCCGGCGCAGCCGGCGGGTTCGCCGCGCGAGGCGGGGCCGCCGCCCTGTCCGGCACGGCCGCCGCCGCGCGGGGCGGCGTCGCACAGGCCCTCTTCCGTCGCCGTGGCGGCGATCCAGAACCGCGCCCGGGCCAGAACGGCCCGGCAATGAGCATCGAGATGGTCGAGCCCTTTCTCGCGCGCGCCGGGGGAAGGCGCGCCGAACAGCCGGCGCAGGGTATCGGGATCGGTAACGCGAGCCATGATCGCAACTCCCCCGGCTGTAACCGCCGGGTCAGGCGGTCAGGGCAGGGCATCCATTCCCTGACTGAAGCCCTTCAGCGAAACCGGAATGCCGATGCCTTCTTCAGGCGTCTCGAAGATGGCGAACAGGGCTTCCTTGCCCTTGCGCAGCTTATCCGCCAGCTTGTCGTCGAGCGTGACCTCGGCCATGCAGCCGTTCGGCAGGCATCGCACGAAAGCGGCGCGGCCCATGTCCTCATTGTCGACGCGCAGGCCCAGCCCATAGGGCAGCAACACGCCGAGCGGCGCCAGAACGCGCAGGATGCGGGCCTTCTTGTCCGCCGTCTTGAGCACGAACACCGAGAGGCCGACATATTCCTTGTCGGCGGCGGCAACGGCCTGCGTCAGGGCGCACTGCTCGGCCTTGGCGCCGGGCAGGGTGTCGCAGCGCAACTGCCAGTCGCCATAGGTCTGCTTCACCACGCCCTGCGCCTGAGCGGCCCCCGGCGCGAAAGCCAGCGACAGGCCGGCGGCGAGGGCAAAACCGAGGCCGGAGGTGCGGAGGCGCCGGGACAGCGCACCGGAAATCCGGCCGGCGACCGTGCGCGCCACGGCGGGGGACTGCGGATGAAACAAGGCTTACCTCCGAAGTGGCGCTCCGCAGGGCGTTCGATTCGACCGGCCGGGCACGGAAATCTCGTCCGCCAGCAACAGTGACCCATCGTTCCGCCGCTGAAAAGACGGCGGCGGCGCGGCAGGCCTGCGAAGACGACTGCGACCGACGGTGGCCGCAACCTGTGTAACGGGCTGTTTTCTGGTCCCCAACGGGGCCAAAGGTCAAGCGCCCGTGCGCCCCTCGGCGTCCATTTTATGCCTTCGGCCGTCCTTGCCGCGGCGGCGGCGCTGGCTGCCCGCCGCCGGATCGGTTAGAACATCAGAAAAGTGGCGTCCGGGGGGCAGGCTGCGCGGTGGCGTGGTCCGGCCGGTTCGGGGTGCCGGGAGACCTGCCTTTCATGCCTTCGTCTATGCCCGATCCCCTGTCCGCGCGCCCGCTTTCCGGCCAGCCGGCCGCCACCGTTCGCCGGCGCCCGGCGTGGCGTCTGCTGTCGTGCGATCACAAGGCCATCGGCACGCTCAATCTCGGCTTTGCCATCCTCGCCGGTCTGGTCGGGGCTGCGCTGTCGCTGATGATCCACGCCGAGGCGCAGGAGCCTGGCCTCCGGCTTTTCGCCGATGCGGCCACCTTCAGCGTATTCGTCAGCGTGCACGGTCTGGTGATGGTGCTGCTGATGGTGGTGCCGGCGCTGATCGGCGGTTTCGGAAGCTGGTTCGTGCCGATCATGATCGGCGCGCAGGACATGGCCTTCCCGCGGCTCAACGCGGGGTCGTTCTGGCTGCTGCCGCCCTCCATGGGGCTGATGCTGATGGCGCTGTTCGCCGCGCCGGCTCTGGTGCTGCCCTCCACGCTGGCGCTGGCGGCCCTCGCATTCGCCGGGCTTTCCTCCCTGCTGCAGGCCATCAACTTCATCGTCACCATTTTTAACATGCGCGCGCCGGGCACGGGGTTTGCCGCGCTGCCGCTGTTCGTGTGGTCGGTTCTGGTGACTGCGTTCGTGCTGCTGTTGTCATGGCCGGCGGTCGCGGGCGCGCTGACCTATCTGCTGATGACGCCGGCTGCCGGCCTCGGCGGCGATCCGGCGCGGCTGAAGCAGGTGACATGGTTCATCGCGCACCCGGAAATCTACGTGCTGATCCTGCCCGGTCTCGGCGTGATTTCGCAGATCGTCGCTACCTTCGCGCGCCGGCCGGTGCGCGGCTTCCTGTGGGTGGTCGCGGCCATGGTGTCGCTCGGTCTTGCCGGTTTCTTCCTGTGGGCGCGCTACCTCTACGATGGCGGCATGACCGGCGAGATGCAGGGCTATTTCCTGCCGGCCGCGCTGGTGGTGGCGCTGGCGGCCTTCGTCCAGATCGCGGCGTGGGGCGTGACGCTGGCCGGCGGGCTGCGCCTGAGTGCGCCGATGTTGTGGGCGCTCGGCTTCATCGTGCTTCTTGCCATCGGCGTCGTCACCGGGGTGGAACTGGCGGGCACCGGGCTTGGCGCAACCGGATTTGGTACAACCGGACTTGGCACAACCGGCGGCGCAGGCGAGGGTGTGGCCCATTTCCATTATGTGCTGTCGCTCAGTGCCGTGTTCGCCATCTTTGCCGGCTGGTATTTCTGGTTCCCCAAGATGACGGGCCTCATGTGCAGCGAACGGC
>DAIPYB010000491.1:0-2602 GCA_036782955.1 Pseudoxanthobacter sp.
CAGGAGGCCCACACGGGCTCCACGCCGATGACGCTGCGCCGCAATGCCCTGCTGGGCGCCACCCGGCTGATCGAGGCCGTGGACAAGATCGCCAAGGACCGCCCGCCTGCCGTCGGCACCGTGGGTCTCGTCGAGGTGAAGCCCAATTCGCGCAACGTCATTCCGGGCGAGGTGTTCTTCTCGATCGACTTCCGCCACCCGGAAGATGCCGTGCTCGACGACATGCAGGCCGCGCTCTACGAGGCGGTGGCGACGGCGCGCGCGGAAACCGGCCTTGAGATCGAATGCGATGCCATCTGGTCGTCGCCGCCGGTGGTGTTCCACCCGGATCTGATCGCCTGCGTGCGCGAAGGCGCGGCCGCGACGGGGCTCGCCTCGCGTGACATCATCTCCGGCCCGGGCCACGATGCCTGCTATGTCAATCGCGTGGCGCCGACGACGATGATCTTCGTGCCGTGCAAGAACGGCATCAGCCACAATGAGGCGGAATCGACCGAGCCGGAGGAGTGCGCCGCCGGCGCGCAGGTGCTGCTGAACGCCGTGCTGGCCTACGACCGCCGGTTCGCCTGACCTGGCATCGCAGGCGGACTTTTGGGTGCGGCCGGTTCAGGCCGCATCCAGTTCGGCGGCAAGCGCGGCCATCAGGCCGGCCGCCGGCAGGGCGCGCGATAATGCTGCGCCCTGACCCGCCCAATGGGCACCGTAGCCCGGCTCGCCACGCGCCCGCGCTGCGGCGTTCAGTGCCTTCGCAGCGTCATACGCCACCGGATAGGACGGTACCGCATGGGGCGAAAGGAAGCGTCCCAGCGCCGTGAAGCGATTGGGCAGGGCGCGGGCCGGGCGGCCGGAGATTGTCCGCGTCATGACCGTGTGCAATGCCGCCGGACCGGAAAGGGCGGCGCGGTAAGCTGCATCGGCGGCCGATTCCGGGCAGCCGATGAAAGCCGTTCCGAGCTGTGCCGCCGCCGCGCCGAGGCTGAGGGCGGCGCGGATGCCGGCGCCGTCCATGATGCCGCCGGCGGCGATGACCGGAACGTCGAGACGGGCGGCAAGCTGGCGGGTGAGGGCGAAGGTGCCGGTCCGCTCGTCCGCCCGGTCGGGATCGAAGATGCCCCGATGCCCGCCGGCCTCCCAGCCCTGCGCGATGACGGCATCGATGCCGGCCGCGACAGCGGCCTTCGCCTCGGCCAGATTGGTGGCGGAGGCGAACAGCAGCACGCCGGCCTGCCGCAGGGCGGCCACCACGTCTTCCGGTGGCAGGCCGAAATGGAAGCTGACGACGGCCGGGGCCGTTTCGATCAGCGCCTGCTGCAATGTGCGGTCCGTTGTGAAGCTCTGGTAGATTTCATTCAGCGTCGCGGGCGGTTCCGCGCCGAACAGGGCGAAACGCGGCGCCAGCCGTCGGATCCACGCCGCCTCCCGCGCGGCGTCGCGCACCGCCGGCTTGTGGCAGAACACGTTCACGCAGAACGCCCGTTCCGTGCGGGCGCGCGTCTCGGCAATGGCCGTTCGCGCGGCCCCTGCATCGCCGGCGCCAAGGCCAAGCCCCCCGAGGCCGCCCGCGTTGCTGACGGCGGCGGCCAGTGCCGGCGTGGCAACACCCGCCATGGGCGCCTGAAAAACGGGAATGCTGAGGCCAAGGCGCTGAAGCAGGTCGGGGCTCTGAAGCGGGGGATGCTCGGCAGGCATGGAAAATCGTCCGGTTTGCGGCACGCGGCGCAGTGGTCCGGCATGGCCGGCGGGCACCGCACCGGATCTGCTAGCGCCTGCCGGAGATTCCGTCACCAGCCTTTTTTGCACCAGCGGCTTTGCGTGCCGGTCACGCCTTGCGAAAAGGCCGGCGGACCCCATATCGGATGAGAACAGCACGATACCGATGGCCACTCGCGGCCCTGCCAAAGGCCCCGCAAGCTTGCGGCAATCGGGATATGATTTTACTTTTCTCGCCCGTGCATCCGGTCTTAGTATCGTTGCAACGGCAAAGATTGGCGACAGCGGTTGCTGACCCCGAAAGGCCAGCCCGTTCGCCGCACGACATTTCGGAAGGAGAGGCGCCATGATGACTGCCATCGTCTCAACTGCCATCGTCGCGGTTGCGACCCTCGTTGCCGTGAACACCGCGCGCGCTGCGGCCCGCAAGCCCGCCCGCGTGAAGGTGCCCGCCCGCAGCCGGCGCCGCTGATCCCGCCGGCCGGCCCCCCCTGCAGACGCGGAAAGGCCGGTCCCATGGTCCGCGCCCCTCATCATGAAGGTCCAGCCCGGCCCGCTGTCGGGCGGCTGTCGCCTGCGGCCGCCGGCTTTTCGCCGTTGCCGCTGGCCGAGGTCTACCGGCTCATCGAGCCCGGCCCCGTCGTTCTCCTCACCACCCGCGACCGCGGCGGCACGGCCGATGTAATGACGATGTCATGGCACATGATGGTGGAGTTCGTTCCCCCTCTCATTGCCTGCATCGTGTCCGAGGCCGACCACAGCTTTCGGGCGCTCGATGAAACCGGGGAATGCGTCATCGCCATCCCCGGCGTGGAGATCGCCCACAAGGTGGTGGGAATCGGCAACTGCTCCGGCCGCGACGCCGACAAGTTCGCCACCTTCGGCCTGACGG
>DAIPYB010000492.1:0-2599 GCA_036782955.1 Pseudoxanthobacter sp.
CCTGTGTTCTCCCCTGCGGCGTCCTCGTTAGTTGCCGGTTCGATATCTCCACGGATTCTTGCCGGCGTGCGCGTATGTTATGCGGTCAACGCCTCCGTTTGCCGATAAGACGTTGCGAAAGCAGAGCCGGCCATAACGGCAGCGGCAATGGACTGCCCTGCTCTCCTCTCCCCCACTCTTGATAAGCCCGGTTGAGAATGAGTCCGGCTCTGGGGCCGGCAGGTATTGGGAAAACCGGCCGCTTTTCGGTGTCGGTGCCGACGGTTCGCCGCGTGTTTTGCGGCTGTCTGCATGCTCGCCACGGGCATTGTCGGAATTGAACGGCGGGCGCAGTCCTGTGAAAGCGATGTTTTTCAGGGTGGACCGCTTCGGTTTGCGCGGTTTATCATCGTTAAGATGACGAGGCATGGTTCGGAACCATGCGCGACGCGCACCGGGGGAGCAGGGGCTGCCCGGAAATTCAATAAAAAGTGCCTTCCGAAGATTTAACCAAGCGCGACCACTTCTCACGCCGGGGGCAATGGCATGGGGACGAAGGCGGCTCTGCCGACGGCCGGCGATAACCCGCCGGAAGACTATCCGCAGGCAGGGACCAAGCGGATCATCGCGCTTTTGCTGATGATCGTGCCGTTCAGCCAGATCCCGCTCGATGCCTACACCCCCGCCCTGCCGCAAATGGTGGAGGCGCTGCAGGCAAGCCCGGCCCTGATCCAGAACACGGTCACGGTCTATATGCTCGGAATGAGCCTCGCGCTCGTTCCCACCGGCATGATGGCGGATGCCTTTGGCCGCAAGCCCGTGCTGCTGGCCGGCATGGCATTGCTGATCGCCATGAGCCTTGCCTGCGCGATGGCGCCCAATGCCCCGCTGATGCTGCTGTTCCGGCTGGTGCAGGGCTTTGGCGGCGCTTCCTGCATGGTCATCAGCTACGCCATTGCGGCCGATGTCTTTCGCGGTGCCCGCCTCACCTCGGTTTCCGGCTTGCTTGGCGCCGCGTGGGGCCTTGCGCCGGTCATCGCCCCGGCCATCGGCGGCCTGCTCGTCACGATCATGTCGTGGCGGATGATCTTCGTGCTTATCGGGCTTCTCGCCGCGCTGGTCGTGCTGGCGGTTGCGTTTGCCCTGCCGGAAACGCTCCTGCCCGCCCGGCGCACGCCGGCGAACCTGGTGGCGACGGCCCGCATCGTAGGGGTGACCCTGCGCAACCGTGCCTTTCTGTGCTTCACGCTGGTCTTCACCGCCATGGCCAGCGCGCAGCTGGTGTTCGGCGTCGTGGCGCCCTTTCTGTACCAGCAGGCACTCGGCTTTTCGCCTGCGGCCTACGGACTGGCGGCGTTCCTGCTCGGGGCCGCCACGCTTGCCGGCGAACTCGGCTGCACATGGCTGGCCGAGCGCATGCCGGCCCGCCGCCTCGCCTTCGGCGCGCTGGCGCTCTACGGCGCCGGCACCGCGCTGCTGCTCGGGTTCGGCCTGCTTCACGGGGCGGGCGTGATTTCGCTGTCGCTCGGCGGCGCGCTCGTGCTCGGGGCATGCGGCGTGCTGTGCCCGATGATGTATGGCATGACGCTCGGCCTCTTCACCCGCAATCTCGGCCTCATCGGCGGGCTGACCAGTGCCGTCTGCTATCTCGGCGTCAGCGTGGCCATGGCCGCTGCCGCCGTGTTGCCGGACGATACCCAGACGCCGATGGCCGGCCTCTATGTCGTTCTTGGTCTCGTTGCCGGCGCCCTGCTGCTCGCGGGGCTGCCGAAGACGACGCATTCTTCCGTTCCATAAGCAGAAAAAAGAAGGCAGCCGGCGCTATGAGCACCATCGGCATTCGCGGTATTTTCTTCGACTTCACCGACGACCCGTGGAAGCACATCGGGCGCGAGCAGGAAGCCGCGCGCTTCCACGCCGACGGCCTTCTGGTGATCGACGACGGCATCATTGCCGATTTCGGCGCTTTCGACGAAGTCTCTCCGCGTCATCCGGGCCTGGAGATCAAGACCATTCCCGGCCGGATCATCATGCCGGGGTTCATCGACGGCCATATTCACTTCCCCCAGACCCGTGTGCTCGGCGCCTATGGCGAACAGCTTCTGCCATGGCTGCAGAAATGGGTGTTTCCAGAGGAACTGAAATACAAGGATCCCGACTACGCGCGCGATGGGGCGGTGCGTTTCTTCGATACCCTGCTGGCGTCGGGCACCACCACCTGCCAGGCGTTTACATCGAGCGCGGCAGTCTCAACCGAGGCCTTCTTCGAGGAAGCCACGCGGCGCAACATGCGCGTCATCGCCGGCCTAACCGGCATCGACAGGAACGCGCCGGAGGACTTCCTCGATACGCCGGACAATTTCTACCGCGACAGCAAGGACCTGATTGCGCGCTATCACAATCGTGGCCGCAACCTCTATGCGATCACGCCGCGCTTTGCCTATGGCGCTTCGACGGACCTTCTGCGCCGTTGCGAGCAGCTGAAGCAGGAACACCCGGACTGCTGGGTCAACACCCACATTTCGGAAAACCCGGCCGAGTGCCGCGGCGTGCTGGACCAGCATCCCGATTGCACGGACTATCTCGGCGTCTATGAGAAATTCGGGCTGGTCGGCACCAA
>DAIPYB010000493.1:0-2597 GCA_036782955.1 Pseudoxanthobacter sp.
GCACGCGCACCGCGATGGCGAAAGCGATGTTGCCGAACGTCTCGCACAGCACGACGCCGTTATAATCCGGGCGGGGGCGGGTCAGGGCAGGGTACTTGTCGCCGTGTTTCGCCCAGTCGAAACTGCCGCCGTCGACGATGACGCCGCCGATGGAGTTGCCGTGCCCGCCGAGAAACTTGGTGACGGAGTGCAGAACGATGTCGGCGCCATGCTCGAGCGGGCGAACCAGATAGGGCGTGGCGAGGGTGTTATCCACGATCAGCGGCACGCCGGCCTTCCGGGCGATGGCGGCGATGGCCTCGATATCGGTGACGCTGCCGGCGGGGTTGGCGAACGACTCGATATAGATCGCCTTCGTCCGCTCGCTGAGCGCGCGCTCGAACGAGCCGATGTCGGTGGCATCCGCCCAGACCACGTTCCAGCCGAACGACTTGAAGGCGTGGTTGAACTGGTTGATCGAGCCGCCATAAAGCTGGCGGGCGGCGATGAACTCGTCGCCCGGCTGCAGCAGGGCATGGAAGGTGACGGCCTGCGCGGCATGACCGGAGGCAACGGCCAGTGCGGCGGTGCCGCCTTCCAGTGCCGCGATGCGGCCTTCCAGCACCGCGTTGGTGGGGTTGCCGATGCGGCTGTAGATGTTGCCGAAGGCGCGCAGCCCGAAGAGATCAGCCGCCTGTTCCGGCGTTTCGAAGACAAACGAGGTGGTCTGGTAGATCGGCGTCGCGCGGGCGCCGGTGGAGGGGTCGGGCGCTGCGCCGGCGTGGATGGCAAGCGTGCTGAAGGCGGGCGTGCGGGATTCCGTCATCGGATGCTGTCCAGAGAATAGGGCGCCCCGACAAGGGGCGGCCGGAAATGCCAGGGGTTCGGGCGGCGTCGGCCTGTCAGGGCTGCAGGCGCCCGAGGAAGGGATATTCGATCGCCGGGCAGCGGTTGCGAACCACTGCGATGCCCGCGGCTTCCGCCTTGCGGCTCGCGCCCTCGTCGATCACGCCGAGTTGCAGCCACACCGCCTTCGGCCGGTGTGGCAGGGTCAGCACCTCGTCCACGACCCCTGCGACCGCGTCGGAGGCGCGGAACACGTCCACCATGTCCACCGGCACCGGAATATCCGCCAGCGAGGCATACACGGTCTGGCCGTGAATGGTCTTGCCGGCCTGTCCCGGATTGACCGGGATCATCCGGTGTCCCATGTCGATGAGCGTCTCCATCACATGAAAGGACGGGCGCTCCGGGTTGGGGCTGGCGCCAACCACCGCAATGGTGTGGCAACCGGCCAGCACGCGGCGGATGAGATCGGCATTGGTGGGGCCGGGGGCAATCGGGCTGCCGGTCTTGAGATCGGTCATTGCAACCACTCCTCGAGTTTCCTCGGGCCGGTGCCGTTGTCGGGCCCGGTCCTCTTTTTATCGGTCGTCATTGCAGCGGGTCGCCCTCCGGCAACGGCTCGCCGTTGATGGCGGCGCCGATACGGTCGCGGAACGGCTCGACCACGGCGCTGTTGCCGGGCAGCGGCTTGTTGGCCGCCGCCTGCTCGGCCTGCTGGTGGACCTGTGCGATCAGGCCGTCCTTTTCCTCCCGCGACATGCCGGGCGTCGATTCGATCTCGCGCACCGCATCGGCGATCTGGGCCGGATCGGTCAGGCTGTCATCGTAATCATACGCCACCAGCACGCTGTTGGTCACCCGGCTCCATTCGTCGAGGCCGCTGTAGCCGTGCTGCCGCAGAACGGCGCCGATGCGATCCGCCGCCTGCGGCCGGCGGGCCCAGATGGTGAAGGCGGCAGCCGGGTCGGCGGCATCCTCGTCCACGCCGAACTCGTCGGCCAGCTTGTCGCCGAGGGCGGCAATATCCGGCCAGCTCTTGAGGAACTGCTCCACCATGGCCGGCGTCAGGGCAATCTGGTTCGCGGCCGGCTCGGGCAGGTCGGGGCCAGCATCGGCATCGGCATCCGGGGCGGGAGCGGGGGCCGGCGGGGCGGCGTCTTCCGGCATGGCCGCAGGCGACCGGGACGTCGGCGCGCCGCCGTCATGCGGCAGGCCGCCGCCTGTTTCCTGCTGGGCGAGTGCCGTTGCCGGCAGCGCCAGCGTGGCGGCAGCCGGCAGGCCGGCGAACACCGCCAGCAAAGCCGAAACAGGAGCAGCGAAGCGAACCATGGTGACCTCTTTCCCTTTCGCGCTGCTTTATAGACCTGCCGGCGCCGGGATGCGAAGGGATGCCCGCCGCGAACGGGCCGTCTGCGGTGCCGCAGGGGAAAGAAGGAGGGGGTGAAGCGGGTGTTTTCGTGTCAAATCTAAGGTAATATAATACCGTATTTGCAAGTGTATGGTTTTAAATGGCATTTTGCGGCAGCGCATACCTTTTCGCTCTTGACGGGGGGCGCGGGCGCCATTAGAGAAGGCGCCATCCCGGACCGGCGGAGCCATTGCGCCCCACTGGCCCGGCCCCATCCCCCCGCGAGCTTTCGCGTTACGAGGAAGCGGCCAGTCCCGCCAGCCATGGCGCCGGGCAGGCTTGCCTAGTGGAAAAGAACGCCCATGAAGACCTACACGGCGAAGCCCGAAGAGGTCGAGAAGAACTGGATCCTGATCGACGCCGA
>DAIPYB010000494.1:0-2593 GCA_036782955.1 Pseudoxanthobacter sp.
CAAACGTTCCGTGCTCGATCGCGGTTCGTAGACGCTTCATCATCGACTGATAATAGGCGACGTTGTTCCACGTCAGCAGCATGGCGCCCAGTCCCTCGCCGCACCGCACCAGATGATGCAGATAGGCGCGGCTGTAGTCGCGCGCTGCCGGGCAGTCGCTCTCCTCGTCCAGCGGCGCCGGATCGTCGGCGTGGCGTGCGTTTTTCAGGTTCAGCTTGCCGAAACGGGTGTAGGCCACGCCGTGGCGCCCGGCGCGGGTCGGCATCACGCAGTCGAACATGTCGACGCCGCGGGCCACCGCTTCGATGATGTCGTGCGGCGTGCCGACGCCCATCAGATAGCGCGGCTTGTCCTGCGGCAGCACCGGCAGGGTCTCGTCCAGCATCGCCAGCATCACCGCCTGCGGCTCACCCACGGCAAGGCCGCCGATCGAATAGCCCTCGAACGGCATGGCTGAAAGCTCGCGCGCTGACACCACCCGCAGGTCCGGCACATCGCCGCCCTGCACGATGCCGAACAGTGCCTGCCCCTTCTGCACGCCGCTCATGGCCTCGAAGGCCGTGCGCGACCGCTCCGCCCAGCGCAGCGAAAGGCGCATGCCGCGCTCTACTTCCTTGCGCTCTGCCGGCAGCCGCACGCATTCGTCGAGCTGCATCTGGATATCGGAACCGAGCAGGCCCTGTATCTCCACCGAGCGCTCCGGCGTCAGCAGATGGCGCGAGCCGTCGATGTGGCTCTGGAAGGCCACCCCGTTTTCCGCAAGCTTGCGCAGGCCAGAAAGCGACATCACCTGAAAGCCGCCGGAATCGGTCAGGATGGTCCGCTTCCAGTTCATGAAGCGGTGCAGGCCGCCCAGCTCGGCCACGCGTTCGGCGGTCGGCCGCAGCATCAGGTGATAGGTGTTGCCCAGCACGACCTCGGCGCCGGTCGCCGCCACGTCGCCCGGAAACATGCCCTTGACGGTCGCCTGCGTGCCCACCGGCATGAAAGCCGGGGTTTCGACTGTTCCGTGCGCGGTGTGCAGCCGTCCGCGGCGGGCCGCGCCATCGCGGCCAAGAAACTCATAGCGGAACGCCATCACACAAACTCCCGGGCAGCAGCATCGTCGCGGAACAGCAGCGAGCCGTCGCCGTAAGAATAAAACCGGTAACCGGAGCGGATCGCATGGTCATAGGCGCGCCTCATGCGATCGAGGCCGGCAAAGGCGCAGACCAGCATGAACAGCGTGGAACGCGGCAGGTGGAAATTCGTCATCAGCACATCGGTGGCCCGAAAACGATAGCCGGGGGTGATGAAGATACTGGTGGCGCGGCTGAAGGGGTGAACGATGCCCGCCTCGTCGGCCGCGCTCTCCAGAAGCCGCAGCGCCGTGGTACCGACCGCGACGATGCGGCCGCCCGCCGCCCGCGCCGCGTTGATGCGCGCGGCAGCGGCGGCGCTGACATGGCCATATTCGGCGTGCATCCGGTGTCCCTCCGTGGTGTCGGACTTGACCGGCAGGAACGTTCCGGCGCCGACGTGAAGGGTGAGGAAGACGTGGCCGATACCCGCCGCCTCCAGCCGTGCGATGAGTTCCTCGGTCAGATGCAGGCTGGCGGTCGGCGCGGCAACGGCGCCGGGCTCACGGGCAAAGACGGTCTGATAATCGGCGCGGTCCGCTTCGTCATCGGGGCGCTTGTTGCCGATATAGGGCGGCAGCGGAATGCGGCCGGTCAGCGCGATCGCGCGATCGAGCTCCGGGCCGGAGCGGTCGAACGCCAGCACAACCTCGCCGCCATCCTCCTTGGCCTCGACGCGGGCGGAAAAGGGCTCCTCGCTGCCGAAGGCGATGACATCGCCCACCTTCAGTCGCTTGCCGGGCCGGGCGAGCGCGGCCCAGCGGTCGCCCGCCTGCCGCTCGATCAGCGTGGCCTCGATGCGCGCCACCTGCCCGTCGCCACGGTCGCGCACGCCGTCCAGACGGGCCGGGATGACGCGGGTGTCGTTCAGCACCAGAAGGTCGCCGGGCTCAAGCGCGCTCACCAGATCGCGCACGCCGCAATCGGCGATCTCCGGTTCGCCCTCGGGCCGCACCACCAGCAGGCGGGCGGAATCGCGCGGGCGCGCGGGCCGGAGCGCGATGGCGCTCTCGGGCAGGTCGAAATCGAACGCATCGGTGCGCATGGCAGGGCGTGACCACTCGGCAACGGATTTCAGGCAAGCGCACGCCGCCGGATGCGGAATCCGGCGGCGTGATTTCGTCGGGGAGAAGACGGCGATCAGGCGGCGGCGTCAGCCGCAACCTTCATGGAAACGATCTTGTCCGGGTTCTTGACCGGCTCGCCGCGCTTAATCTTGTCCACGTTCTCCATGCCCTCGACGACCGAGCCGAACACCGTGTACTGGCCGTTCAGGAAGTGGCCCGGCGCGAACATGATGAAGAACTGCGAGTTGCCCGAATTCGGGTTCATCGAGCGGGCCATGCCGACCACGCCACGGTCGAACGGCGTGGGGGTGAACTCGGCCGGCAGGTTCGGATACTTGGAACCGCCGGTACCCGTGCCGTGGGGGCAGCCGGTCTGGGCCATGAAGCCCTCGATGACGCGGTGGAACA
>DAIPYB010000495.1:0-2579 GCA_036782955.1 Pseudoxanthobacter sp.
ACGAAAAGAATCCTGAACGTGATCCGCAAGGCGGGCGAAATCCGCCGCAGTGACCTGCTGTCCCGGCTCGGGCAGGAATATTCGATCAAAGCCATCGACGAGGCCATCAAGACGCTGACCGAAGCCAGAAACATCAAGGCCAGCACGAAACGCACCGGACGCGCAGCGGGGCGCCCGGCGATGACGTATCGGTTTGTGAGGGGATGAGAAGCGAGGACGCGCGCAAACGAAAAACGCCCGGACCACATGGTCCGGGCGTTCTGCATTTTCTGCATGCTGCCTCAGCTGGGCCGCACGACGCCGGATGGCGTCAGTATGACCGGCACGTCACCGAGCTTCCGTACTCATTGCAGGTCGTCGTTATCGGCGCCCGATATGCCGGTGCCGGCTGCACCACGACTGCCGGCGGCACATATTCCTGCCCGCCTCATCAGAAGCACGTCATCACCCCGCCTTTGGCGATCTTCTGCCATTCAGGCCCCAGCACGGATCGAGCCGAAATCGCGTTCTGGCTGCCGGGCTCTCCATCCCTGAACATGACGATCTGCAGATCCTGACTATGGCCGCCGACGATGATTGGTGCGTTGGGTGTATAGGTCGTCTGTCCGTTATAGGTCCCGTAATTTCCAAACGACTGCACGGTGCCGGTGGTCCTGTACGTCCCGCCGGTCGAAATGGCCTGGATGTTGCTACTGCTGTCCGCTCCGAGCACGATGTAGCGATCATATCCGGACTTGATCGTCTCGATTGCTGCCATGCGTTCAGCGACGCGGGCTGCGCCCGCCTCTCCGCAGACAGGCGCAGCATCTGCTTTAATGAGGACTGCGTTCTGCGCCAGCTTAACGGTACTGGCTCCCGCGCACGAGCCGAGCGATAACGCGACGGCAGCGACGACAAAAGCACGCATTGAATCTACAACTCCCTCTTGCTCACCTCATCATCCTTTCGGCACGCCTGAGTCGCAAGAGCGTGAACGTCGCACCAATCGATGGTGGATAGGTGTTAATTCCTAGTTGACCACGTTCGCGCTTTGTTCACAAATAACCCCCACAGGCACTGCGGCCTGTTGGGGGGAATGTGGACGATGGATAGTTCAGGTCCGATTTGTGGTGTCAGGGCAAAGGCGCAACCCAAGGCCTCCCGGCATATCCTCACCTTCAGCCAGAAACACGATGCCGGCAGCCTCAAGGGCTACACGAAGGTCGCGTAGTGTTCTGTCCTGCGGCGCCGTCTCCTCTCTCTCGAAATTGGCGACTGTCGCTTTCCCAACCTTCGCCGCGTCAGCCAATTGGTCTTGAGACCAGCGGAGCATAGCTCGCGCTGCCCGACACTGGCTTGGCGCTAGAACGACATTTTTAGACAAGAATGATACTCCTGATATTGACCAACACGCCACGGATGGATATATCAAAAATATCGGACGATAACAATATGTCGTCACAGATCAAGGAGCAGGAGGACAAGCCAATGAGCGCAGTGACCGCGTTCACGTTTGAAGGATCGCATGAGGTGCGCACGATGACGCGCAGGGGCGAGCCGTGGTTCGTGCTGAATGACGTGTGCGGCGCGCTGGGGATCGGAAATAGCCGCATGACGGCTGATCGCCTTGAGAACGATGAAAAGGATGGTGTCAGTCTAACTGACGCCATCGGCAGGCAGCAGAACACCACCATCGTCAACGAACCGGGCCTGTACCGGATCATCATGCGGTCGGACAAGCCGCAGGCCCGCCGGTTTCAGAAGTGGGTGTTCACCGACGTTCTGCCGGCGATCCGCAAGACGGGGCGCTACGAGGCGAAGGACGCCATGCCGGTGAAGAGACTTCCGCACCGCAAGCCGGACGGATCGCGGGATCGGCTGTCATTCACGGCGCGCGATGCGCATGGCGCGCTGATCAACTGGCGCGTCCCCAGCCATGCCGGTGACTGGCACGAGCACGTCCGGATTGGCGAGCAGTGGTTCGGCGAGATCGTCGAACTGGCCAAGGCCGATCCGAAAGCGGCCTTCATCGCGATGCGACAGGCCGGGCCAGCCATTGTTCAGAACATCGCTGGCGGCCACGAGACGGGCTTCTTTCGGTGGATGTCGGCCTATGCCATGGCCGGCATCCTGCAAAACCCGGATGGCCCTGTCCTGCCCTTCGATCTCCCCGATCTGGGCAAGGAGCCTTCGGTCTCCATGGCGCAGTTCCTTGCGAGGGCGGCACCCGTCCAGCCTGCTCGGCGCAGCCACTCGACCGCCGAGCAGGATGCTCGCGATCTCATCAATCAGCACCGGGGCAGCGGGATCACCCGCATGGAACTGCGCCGCCGCATGCGGGAGCTTGGGTACGGCTACCCGACCATCTCCGATGCGATCTCCCGGCTCTTCTGCATGGGATGGGCCAGCGTAGACAAGTCCGGCTTCATCCGGGCTGCGGCGTGATAGAGGGCGAACCGATGACCGACACCACTATTGAGGCCGGCATGGCTGAGATTGCCCGCCAGATCGAGGCGCTGATGCGCGCACCGGCGGACATTGGCGAGCGCATGGACGCGGCACTTGCCGGCCTGCGGGAGGCAGAGATGCAGCCCAAGGCC
>DAIPYB010000496.1:0-2579 GCA_036782955.1 Pseudoxanthobacter sp.
GCCACCTACTTCATCCCGGTCTTCTATCGCGTCATCGCCTGGCGCAATCCGAAGCTGGAGGAGATGGTGGCGGATGTGCCCAAGGGGACAGCCGGCAGCGACGACACACACCCGGCCGCCGGCACCTGACCCGGCCGCCGCACGATACCTGACGATTGCGCCGCGCCGGGCAGACCGCCTGTGCGCGGCGCAATCGTCTTTAGGGCCGACTGGTGCTCAAAAGGCCTTGCGTTCTTCTTTCGTTCTTCCGATGATAGGGCGCAGCCGGGCCTCGGGCGCCACAGTGGCTGGCGGGCGGGTGCGGCAGCGGGGGAAATTCGTGCCCGGCTGGTTTTCCCGGCCGTCACGACATGCGACATCAGGGGGTGACGGATGGCCGTGCCATGGTGCGGCGGTTGCCCGACGGCGATTCTCGCCGGGCCGTTCCCGGTGTTCCGCCTGCCATGCGCCGGTGCCTTTGTCTGGAGACCTGAATGCCGCCCAGCACCGAAACGGATCTGTCCCCGGCTGACGATCTGACGCGCTTCGTCGGCGAACGACGGTTTTCGACCATCATGGCCGACCCGCCGTGGCAGTTCGTGAACCGCACGGGCAAAGTGGCGCCGGAGCACCGGCGCCTGTCGCGCTATGGCACCATGGCGCTGCCGGAAATCATGGCCCTGCCGGTGGCGGACATCGCGGCGCCTACGGCCCACCTCTATCTCTGGGTGCCGAATGCCCTGCTGCCGGAGGGGTTGCAGGTGCTGGCGGCGTGGGGCTTCACCTACAAGTCCAATCTGGTCTGGCACAAGGTGCGCAAGGACGGCGGCAGCGACGGGCGCGGCGTCGGCTTCTATTTCCGCAATGTCACGGAGCTGATCTTGTTCGGCATCCGTGGCCGCAATGCCCGCACGCTCGATGCCGGCCGCACGCAGGTCAATTATTTGGCTACCCGCAAGCGTGAGCATTCGCGCAAGCCCGACGAGCAATATGACATCATCGAGTCATGTTCGCCGGGGCCGTTCCTGGAGCTGTTCGGCCGCGGTGTGCGGCCGGGCTGGGCGACTTGGGGCAATCAGGCGGACGAGACCTATGCGCCGGACTGGAAGACCTACAGTCACAACTCCGCGACGGACCGCACGGGACCGGGCGCGGCCGAGTAGGCCGGGCTTTTCAGGGCGGTTGCGGCACACCATCTGAGGGGGCGGCACACTGCGGCATGCGCCCGGCGTGCAGGTGAAACCGGGGATGAAATGAGCGACCTGACGGCAAATCAGAAATTCTGCGTGGCCTGCGGCCAGCCCATGCACATTTCGGCGCGTTCCTGCCCGAAATGCGGCGCGGTGCAACCCGGCATTTCCGGGCGCAACAAGCTGGCAGCGGCATTGCTGGCTTTCTTCCTCGGCGGCTTCGGCATCCACCGTTTCTATCTGGGCCGCCCCGTCTCCGGCTTTATTTACCTGCTGTTCTGCTGGACAGCGATTCCCGCCATCATCGGCTTCATAGAAGCCATCCTGCTGCTGATGATGTCCGAAGATCGCTTCGAGCAGAAATACGGCTGACGGGCCTGCCTGCGAGGGGCGGCGGCGATTTCAGCCGCGCTCCTCGGTTGCCCAGTCGGGCTCCGGCAGCAGGTCGGTCAGCGAGAGCTGGTCTGGATCGCCGGGGCTCTGTGGCTCGAAGGTGACCACGCTTGCCGGCAGGCCGATCAGCAACAGGGGGCAGGGATTGCCGACACCGCGATGAATGCGGTCTTCCAGCTTACGCCAGTGCGTTGTCGAGGCGCCATATTTGTCGGCGCAGAAGGTGAGTGCCCACGCATCGGCGAAGCTGGCACCCGACGCGCCGATGCGCCGGGTGACATCGGCGGTCTGGCGGGGCGTCGGGTTCAGGCCCAGCGCCTGCACATCGCGCATCGAGCCCAGCCGCCGCTCGCGGGCGAAGCGGCGCACCAGCGCCGGCATGTCATCCTGCAGGCTTGAGCCGCGGGTGACGATGACCCCGACCGAAATGGCGCCTTCGGCATGGAGGCGCTTGAAGTTCTCAAGATCGCGGTCGAAGAACGGGTCCTTGTTGTTCCACTCGATTTCCAGCGCTACGACCCGGCTGTCGGGAAACGTGCGCACATGGTCCACTTCGTGGCTGATGGACTCGCGCGGCACGCCGTTGATACGCTTCTCGATGGTGAACTTCGTCTTCACCCAGCCGCGGGCGTCGAATGCCTTGCGCAGCCGCCGGGTGCCCTTGGCCTCGCCGCCGCCGGATCCGACGATTTCGTCGATGGGAATCGTGACATCGCCAAGCACCGCTTCAAGTTCAGCCAGCGCATCGGGAAAATCGACCCCCAGAATGGCCCGGGCATGGGAGAGGTATTCGATCTGAAAGCCGCGGGCGAGAAGCGATTCGAACATCGCGCAATGACAACCGGTAGCGGGAGAAAACAGACAATGCCGGCAGCGGCGGACAGGCAGAGCCCGCTGCCGGATGCCGGCGGCGATCCTTATGACATGCCATCGCTGCTTCGTGGGGCCTAATGGTGGCGAATGGGCAAAAAAAAGACCGCAGCGAACGAGCGCGCGGTCTTAAGTCTAGGGAGGAAA
>DAIPYB010000497.1:0-2577 GCA_036782955.1 Pseudoxanthobacter sp.
AGGTGTGGCTGTCGCCGCACACGATGGTCATGCCCGGCAGGGTGAAGCCCTGCTCCGGTCCCACGATGTGCACCACGCCCTGCCGGCGGTCGAAGGGATCGTAATATTCGATGCCGAACTCGGCCGCGTTCTCACCCAGCGTTTCGATCTGGAGCGCGGATTCCGCGTCCTCGATGCCCTTGGTGCGGTCGGTGGTGGGCACGTTGTGGTCCACCACGGCCAGCGTGCGCTGCGGCGCGCGCACCTTGCGGCCGGTCATGCGCAGGCCCTCGAAGGCCTGCGGGCTGGTCACTTCGTGCACCAGATGGCGGTCGATATAAAGGAGCGCGGTGCCGTCCGGCTGAATGTCAACGACGTGATCGTCGAAGATCTTGTCGTAAAGGGTCCGGGCCTTGGCCATTTCCGCGCCTCCACTCTTGGGTGAGGGGGATGTCTGGCACCGCCCTCGTTCTTCACGCCGTCCATATAGGAAAAGGTCGCGGCCGCCGGAAGGGCCGCGGTTTTCCTCAGTGTTCCGGGCTGGTCTTTATCGCTTCCAGAGTGCGGAGAAAAGGCCCGGAATTCGCCGCGCGTGCGAAATAGCCTTGCGCCGGCTTCTGGCGGCTGCTCCCTATTGTTGTCGCAGGACGGACCGCGAGGGAGTGAGTGGCATGGATTTGTGGCTGGGCGTGGCGGCCGTGGTCATTTTCGGGCTTTACGGCATCAGCGTCTATAATCGCCTCGTCTCCCAGAAGGCGCGGGTGGAGGAGGCATGGTCCGACATCGCGGTGCAGATGAAGCGGCGCTACGATCTGGTGCCCAATCTGGTGGAAACCGTGAAGGGCTATGCCAGCCACGAGCGCGGCACGCTGGAAGCGGTGGTGGAGGCACGCAACCGGGCGGCATCGGCCGGCGCCACGCCGGCGGAGCGCGCCGCGGCGGAAAACATGCTGCAGGGCGCCCTGCGCCAGCTTTTCGCCCTCGCCGAGGCTTACCCGGACCTGAAGGCCAACCAGAACTTCCTGTCGCTGCAGGAGAGCCTGTCGGAGATCGAGGCCCACATCAACGGTGCGCGCCGGTTCTATAACGGTGCGGTGCGCGACCTGAACGTCAGCGTGCGGTCCTTCCCGCCCACCATTATCGCGCGGCTGTTCGGTTTCCGCGAGGCGGAGTTCTTCGAGCTGGACGAGGATGAGCGCGCGGCGGCCTCCAAGCCGCCGAAAGTGACGTTCTGATGCGTTCGTTCCGTTGCGTCGTCGCCGTTGCGGCGCTGCTGCTGGCGGCGCTGCTGCCGCCGCGCGCGCTGGCCGGCGACGGCGAGCGCATCCTGTCGTTCGTCGCCGATGTCGCGGTGGAGGCCGACGGCACCGTTTCGGTGCGCGAGACGCTGAAGGTGCGCGCGGCCGGGCAGGATATCGTCCACGGCATCTATCAGGATTTCCCGCGCGCGCGGGCAACGGGGTTCGGCCGCGAGCGGGTCGGGCTGGCGGTCCGTGCGGTGACGATGGACGGCGAGCCGGCCGAGTGGCACACCGCGCGCGAGGGTGATGCCACCCGGCTTTATATCGGCTCGTCGGAGGAGACGGTGGCGCCGGGCCTCCACACCTATCGCATCGACTACAGCCTCGGCGGGCTGATTGACTTCTTTCCCGATCACGACGAGCTGAACCTCAACATCACCGGCAACAACTGGGCCTTTCCCATCGACCATGCCGAAGCACGCCTGCGGCTGCCGCAAGGGGGCACCATCACGGCGCTCTCGGCCTATACCGGTCGCCTCGGCGAGCGCGGTGCCGACGTAACAGAATCCCGCCCCGCCGCCGGCGAGGCACTGGTGGGCACCGTTCGCCCGCTCGCTGCCGGCGAGGGGCTGACGGTGGCGATGGCGTTTCCAAAGGGCGTGGTTGCCGGGCCGGATGCCCTGCAGCGCACCCTTCAGGCCTACCTGCCGGCGCTGATCGCCATCGGCGGGCTGGCCGTGGTCGGTCTTTATTATGTCGTTGCGTGGCGGCGGGTGGGTGTCGATCCGCCGGCCGGGCCGGTGATTCCGGTCTACCGGCCCGGCCTGCCGCCCCATGCCATGCGCTTCATCGAGCGCACCGGCTACGACAGCGCCTGCCTGACGGCCGCCGTGCTCGATCTCGCCGTCCGCAAGCATCTGCGCATCGAAGGGCAGGAAGACGGGCCGCCCCGCCTGATCCGCCTCGACGACGGCCGCCGCGCGCCCGGCGACAGCGAGGCGCTGGTGCTGAAATTCCTCTTCCCCAAGGATGAGAAGGCGGTCGATCCCGTTGCGGACCAGACCCGCATCGCCCGCACCGGCAAGGCGCTGGCCGGCTTCCTGAACGGTCGTTTCCTGCGGGCCTTCATCGTGCAGAACCGGGGCTGGTTCGCCGTCGGCGCCGGGCTTACGCTGGCGGTGTGGCTGGCGACCGCGCTTGTGGTGGTCGATCCCGAGACGGTCCTCGTCGAAGCGGGCCTCACGGCGCTGGCAACGCTGGCGGTGCTGGCAACGGCGGTCGTGGCGGCCCGGCGCTGTCGGCTCGTCTTCGGCGGAAGCCTGCGCGCTCTGCCCGCCGCTCTGGCGGTGACCATCGC
>DAIPYB010000498.1:0-2568 GCA_036782955.1 Pseudoxanthobacter sp.
TCGTCGATTTCCCGATGTTCGAGTGGAACGAGGAAGAGAAGAAGATCGACTTCTCCCACAACCCGTTCTCCATGCCGCAGGGCGGGCTTGAGGCGCTGGAGACGAAGGATCCGCTCACCATCAACGCCTACCAGTATGACATCGTCTGCAACGGTATCGAGCTTTCTTCGGGCGCGATCCGTAACCACCAGCCGGCGATCATGCGCAAGGCTTTCGAGATCGCCGGCTATCCGCAGGAAGATCTGGAGAAGCGCTTCGGTGGCATGCTGCGCGCGCTCGAATACGGCGCGCCTCCCCACGGCGGCATCGCGCCGGGTGTGGACCGCATCGTCATGCTGCTTTGCGATCAGGAGAACCTGCGCGAGGTCGTGCTGTTCCCGATGAACCAGCGCGCCGAAGATCTGCTGATGGGGGCTCCGTCGGAAGTCACCAACAAGCAGCTCCGCGAACTGCACATCCGGCTCAACCTGCCGAACTGAGGCGGGTATCGGACGAGACATGAAAAAGGGCCGCCCGGGTCAGCCGGGCGGCCCTTTTTGTCGTTCAAGGCATTGGTGGCCGCCCTCTCACGGGTTGGCGGCGATCTGCACCTTCAGGAGGTTCGGCAGCGTCTGAGGTGCCACCAGCACGGTACCGATCAGCTCGGTGATCGGCACGGCCCGGCGCGGCGCGGCGGTGATGCGCAGGGTGCGGGGATCCTTCAGGAACGCCGCGCCGGCATCCGCCAGCGCCTTCTGGAATTCCGCGTCCTTCAGCGACATCAGCAGCATCGGCAGAGCGGCGGAAAGCTGGCTGGCATAGACATCCGGTTCGACGCCGGCCTGCTTGGCCTGCTCTGCCAGCAGGCGCTGGATCAGCGTTTCGTTGGTAAAGGTCAGCGTTGCGTCCTTCACCATCAGGGTCTGGAAGATCTGGTCGCTGTCCTTCGAGCGCGTCGGATCGGACAGGATGGCGACGGCAGCCGGCGTGAGGCCGGCGACCTTGCCGGTCAGCGTCAGCGCGCCGAGGCCGTCAATGGCCACCTGCACCTGATCGATATTGCCGGTGGACGAATCGGGGTCCCACGTTCCCTTCGCGGTCACGTTGACATCGAGAGCGTTGTAGCCGAGCGCCTGCAGTTCGCGGCGCAGGCCATCCTGCGGCAGGCGGGAGACATCGATATGGATGCCGCGCACGGAAAAGCCGCTCATCTTGGACTGGCCGGCCGGGGCTCCGTCGGAATCGATGGTGATCTGCGCCACGGGCACCGTGAAGCCGGTGTCGTCGGTCAGCGACAGGTCTGAAATGACGACGGATTTGTATATCGCCTGCGATGCCGCCAGGTCGTTGACGTTGCGCACCCGGCTGGCCGGCGGGATATCCACATCGGTTGCGGCGATCTGGCCGATGGTGACCTTGCTCTTGGCTTCGGTGAAGCTGAGCCCGGTGGCGTTGAAGACACCGGCACGAATGCGGCCCTGATCGAGGGTGGCACGGTCGATGGTGAGGTGATCGACGGCCATGGTCGTGGGGCCGGTTGCTTCCTCTGCGGCGGGCACGGAGCCGGCCGCGCCGGGCACCGCTTCGGCTGCGGGCGGGCTGTCGGCCGGCTGCACGGCCTTGAGGCCGCTGATATCCACGGTGTCGTCGTCGCCCGTCACGGTGGTGACGGTCACATCCGTCAGGCCGCGAGCTTCCAGCCCGGCCAGAAAGGCGTCTGCCAGCGGGTGGCCCGTGGGGGCGGCGGCGAAGGCCGGGCCGGCGAGGCAGCCGGCCAGCAGCGCCGCCGCGAGACCGGTCCGCCGGACGTGCGACCGGGCCGGGGCGACAAAGGCCGCGAGAGCGGCGGTGGCGCTTGTCTTCGCGCGTCGGGATGCGCTGCCGGACGTCATGGTCGTTGAACTCCTGAATCCCCGGTTCAGACTGGGCTGCCTGCCGGTGTGGCGGCGAGTTTGAAAAAGCCGGCCGCCGCAGGCAAGGCGGAAAACGTCGCTCCCGGTCGTCCCGGTTTCCGCCGTTGCGGAGTGCCGGGCCACCGGGTGCTTGACGACAACCGCCCGGCCAGCCCAGAAAGCGTGCGCGGAGCGATGCCCCGCCAACCTGCCGTGCCATGGCGGTGTGGCCATCCTGTGGCCCTGTCTGGCAGGAAGGCGGGAGCAGGGCAGGGCGGTCCGTTTCGAGCCGATCCGTTTCGGGCGCGGGAATGCGCCGCAGAGGGTTCCTATGTCTTCAGGCGATTCTTCAGGCGTTCATCCGTCCGCGACCGGCTCCGTCGGCGGCACCGGCATCGGCCGGTCGTGTCTGGCGGTCGTGCTGGCGGCGGGCGAGGGCACGCGGATGCGCTCGCGCACGCCCAAGGTGCTGCATCGGGTCGGCGGGCAGGCGATGGCAGCCCATGTGCTGCGGGCGGCGGCGGCGGCCGGCGCGCAGCGCATTGCGCTGGTCACCGGCCACGGCGCGGAAGCGGTTGGGCAGGAGATGGCTCGTCTGGGGCTCGACCTGTCGGTTTTCGAGCAGGCCCGGCGGCTTGGCACGGCCCATGCCGTTCTGGCGGCCCGCGAGGCATTGCTTCAACCGGCGGACGATATC
>DAIPYB010000499.1:0-2550 GCA_036782955.1 Pseudoxanthobacter sp.
GGCGGCCGCGGGGTTTGGCGTTCTTTGCCTCGCGCCGTCGGCGCAGGCCGCAGGCGACCCGCAGGCATGCGCGGACTTGCGCGGCCAGCTTGCCGGCCTCTCTGCCAGCCGCGACGGCGGCGAAATCGATGCCCTGCGCGCCCGCATCGCCGCCGCCGGCTGCACGGGCTTCTCACTGCGCCAGCGCCCGACGGACACGGTGCGCGCGGAGCGCGCCGGCAGCGCCGCCGCGCCCGTGATTCAGGTGCAGGCGCAGCAGGAAGGCGAGCGGCCGGACAAGTTTTTCAAAAAACTCTTCCCCTTCTTTTTCAAGAAGGACGAAGCACCGCCGGCGGCCGCGCCCCAGGGCCGGCCGCGGGTGCTGGCACCGCAGCGTTCCGGCCCCGCAAAGCCGGCGACCGTTGCCGCGCCGCACACACCGGCCAAGCCCGATGCCAAGGTGGAGAGCTTCCGCACCTACTGCGTGCGCAGCTGCGACGGCTACTATTACCAGATCGGCCGGGCGACCCAGTCCGGCGACTTCGCGCGCGATCAGTCTGCCTGCAACAACTCGTGCCCGTCCTCGCAGACCGAACTGTTCGTGATGCGCAACAACGACCCGAAAGCGACCGAACTGACATCGCTTTCAGGCGTGCCCTACAGCCGCACCGCCACGGCATTCCGGTTCCGCACGGAAACGACCGCCGCCTGCACCTGCTCCGGTTCGGGTGCCGGCGCAGGCCCGGCGCCGGCGCTTTCCACGGCCGGCGGCACGGCGGCGACCCCGGCTGCCCCGCAGCAGGCCGCCGACACCACGAGCGCGCCCGCACGGGCAACGACCGCCGCCGCGCCGGCAACGGCCGCGCCGGCGGCCCAGCCGGTCGTATCCAAGCCGCCGCTGCGGGTCAGGTCAGTCGGGCCCGCATATCTTCAGGCGCAATGAGCGGCATCAGGCGGGCCATCTCCGGCCCGTCCTCGCGGCCGGTGATGGCAAGGCGCAGCGGGTGGAACAGCGCCCGCCCCCGCCGGCCGGTCGCCTCCTGAATGGCTTTCGTCCAGACCCTGAAGCTTGTTTCGTCCCATGGCGCGGCTGGCAGTGCGGCGCCGGCCGCAGCCAGAAACGCGCTTTCGCCTTCCAGTTCCTGCGAGCGGGCCACGGGGCCGCGCACCACATCGCGCCACAGCGTGGCGTCTTCCAGCCGGATCAGGTTGGAACGCACGGCCGCCCAGAATGCCGGCCCCAGATCGGCCCCCATTGCGGCAAGGCGCGGGCGCACGGTCTCGTAGGGCAGGCCGTGAACCAAACGCGCGTTGAGCACGCCGATTTCCGCCGGATCGAACCGGGCGGGCGCACGGGAGATGTGCGCCAGATCCAGCTTACGCCCGAGTTCCTCCAGCGAATCGACCGCCTCGACGGCGCTGGCCGTGCCGACCAGCACTGCCAGCGAGGCAATCGCCATCGGCTCATAGCCTTCCGCACGCAGGCCCCGCAACGACAGTGTACCGGTGCGCTTCGACATCTGGCTGCCGTCGGCCAGTATCAGGAGATTGTGGTGGCCGAAGGCCGGCGCCGGGTGGCCCAGCGCGCGGAACAGCGCGATCTGCACGCCGGTATTGGTAACGTGGTCCTCGCCGCGAATGACGTGGGTGACGCCGAGGTCGATATCGTCCACCACGGACGGCAGCGTATAGAGATAAGTGCCATCGGCGCGCACCAGCACGGGATCGGAAAGCGAGGCCAGATCCACACTTTGCGGGCCGCGCACCAGATCGGTCCAGCCGACTTCGCTCACGTGCGGCGCCATCGGATCGCCGTCGTGGTTGGGCAGCAGGAAGCGCCAGTGCGGTTGCCGGCCGCCGGTGGAAAATGCCTGCCGCTCCGCATCCGTCAGGCGCAGGGCGGAGCGGTCGTAGACCGGCGGCAGGCCACGGGCGCGCAGCCGCCTGCGGCGATATTCCAGTTCCTCCGCACTCTCGAAGGCCGGGTAGAGCACGCCGGCCTCCCGCAGCATTCCGGCCGCCGCGTCGTGCCGGTCCTGACGGTCGCTCTGGCGCACGATCAGGTCGGGATGAATGCCGAGCCACGCCAGATCCTCGACGATGGCCTCCGCAAAGGCCTCCGTCGATCGCTCGCGGTCGGTGTCGTCGAGGCGCAGGATGAAGCGGCCGCCGTGGCTGCGGGCGAACAGATAATTGATCAGCGCGGTGCGGGCGTTGCCGAGATGGAGATATCCGGTGGGCGAAGGCGCAAAGCGCACCACGACGGCGGCGTCTGTTGCCGGCGTATCGCCGGCGGTTGCCGTTTCAGCGGAAGCTGCTGTTTCAGCGGACATGGCGGGCACCTTCTGCGGCATTCGCTCCGGGGAGCGGCAGCTTTAGCCCCCGTCGCCGGGCCGGGCAATGCCCGCCGGCGGCAGGCGAATTGCAAAGCCGCCGGATGGCGCTATGCTCGCGCACCTGAAGCCTTGGGGTGCCGCCCCGGACCGTGCGCGACGCGTGGCCCGTCCGGCGGCTGAGATCATACCCGTCGAACCTGATCCGGATCGTGCAGGCGAAGGGAGTGGCTGGGAC
>DAIPYB010000500.1:0-2545 GCA_036782955.1 Pseudoxanthobacter sp.
CGGCCACAAGATTTATGGCCCGACGGGCATCGGCGTGCTGTGGGGCCGCAAGGATCTGCTCAACGCCATGCAGCCCTATCAGGGCGGCGGCGAGATGATCCGCACCGTAACGCAGGACAGCGTCACCTATGGCGATGCGCCGTTCCGCTTCGAGGCCGGCACCCCGCCCATCGTTCAGGCCATCGGGCTTGGCGCGGCACTGGATTATGTGTCCGCGCTCGGCCGCGAGCGCATCCGGGCCCATGAGGACCGCCTGCGGGCCTATGCGCACGAGCGGCTTGGAAAGCTCAATTTCGTGCGCATCTTCGGCCATGCGCCGGGCAAGGGGGCCATCGTCTCCTTCGCGGTCGACGGTGCCCATGCCCACGACATCGCCACCATCCTCGATCGTGAAGGCGTTGCGGTGCGCGCGGGAACCCATTGCGCCATGCCGCTTCTGGAGCACTATGGCGTGACGGCGACATGCCGGGCCTCCTTCGCGCTCTACAACACGGTTGAGGAAGTCGATCGTCTCGTGGCGGCGATCGAGAAGGCGCACAGGTTCTTCAGTTGATGGAGCGAAGCGCGATGGACGATGGCGCAGGCACTCTCAGGCCGGATGAGGGAATAAGCGGGGCAGGCGACGCGCCGCCCGCCCCGGCCGTGACTGCGGCTGAAACGGAAGCGGCGGCGCAGGCGCTGCTTTCCGCAATTCCGCAGGAAGAACTGGAACGGCTGACGGACGACATCATCGCCGCCCTCAAGACCGTCTACGATCCGGAGATTCCGGCCGATATCTACGAGCTCGGCCTGATCTACAAGATCGACATCGACGACGACCGCACGGTCACCATCGACATGACGCTGACCGCGCCGGGTTGCCCGGTGGCGGGCGAAATGCCGGGTTGGGTGCAGAATGCCGTCGGCGCCGTGCAGGGCGTGGGCGACGTCAAGGTGAACATGGTGTTCGAGCCACCGTGGACCAGCGAGCGTATGTCGGAAGAAGCACGGGTGGCGCTGGACTGGTACTGAAGCCGTCTGGCCGGTTGATTATTTGCGTTTCGATCCTAGATTGAAGCGAAGTATCCCAGAGAAGCGGATGTCGTCCGCTTCTCTTTATTCTAGTTTCAGGCTTTTCGGTCGTGAAGACTGTAAAGCCCTGATCGGAGCAGCGCAGATGACGGATCTGAGCGAAGTTTCCTCTCCGCGTCCCAGCCGGCCGCGTCGCAGGATCGAGATCATGCAGGTAACCCCTGCGGCTCAGGAGCGCGTGCGCGATATCCTGGAGAATGCCGAGCTTCCCGGCGGCGGCCTGCGCGTGGGCGTGCGCAACGGCGGCTGTGCCGGCATGTCCTACACGATGGACGTGGTGGCGGAGCACAGCCCCGGCGACGAGGTGATCGCCTTCGAGGGCGGCAGTGTGTTCATCGATCCCAAGGCTGTGCTGTTCCTTCTCGGCACGACCATGGATTTCCGCGTGACCAAGCTGTCGGCCACGTTCGTGTTCGACAATCCCAATCAGGTTTCCGCCTGCGGCTGCGGTGAATCCGTGTCGCTGAAGCCGGCTGACCCGGCTGCGCTCAACGCCTGAGCGGGCGGGCCGCTGTCAGCCCCGCGCGGGCGACAGCGGCGACAGGCCGTGGCGGACGCGGACCAGATCGATAAGCTGGCGCAGGCCCGGTGGCGGTTGCCGGCGGCTGGGGTAGTAGATGCACAGCGGCGGCCCGGTCGAAGCCCATTCCGGCAGGACGACTTCCAGCCGCCCGGCGGCGATATCCTCGCTGACGATCGGCTCAAGGCAGTAGGCGAAGCCGAGGCCCTGCCGGGCCGCGGCAAGCACGATTTCAGTCTCGTTGAGACAGAGCGGCCCCTGAACGTCGAGCCGGCGCATCGCCGGGCCGTCGCCCAGTTCCCAGACATAGATGCGACCATCGCCGGTTCGCAGCCGGATGCACGGCAGCGCCATCAGGTCGTCGACCTGCCGCGGCCTGCCGACGCGGGCGATCAGCTCCGGCGCACCTGCGATCACCCAGCGCAGCGGCGGCGTCAGCGGCACGGCGATCATGTCCTGCGGCACGCGCTCGCCATAGCGAATGCCGGCGTCGAAGCCCTCGCCGATCACATCGACAAGGCGGTCGTCCACGGCGAGATCGAGGGCGATGCGCGGGTAGGCGGTGACGAAATCCGCCAGCACCGGGGCGATCAGGAGTTTCGCCGCGTCGTGGGGCAGGTTGAGCCGCAATTGGCCAATGGGATATTGGCGGGCGGCCTCAAGGTCGCCGACGGCGTCGTTGATAATCGCGAAGCCGGATTCCAGCCGGGCCGCCAGCGCAACGCCTGCCGGCGTGGGGGTAACCGCCCGGCTGGTGCGGTTGAGCAGCCGCACGCCCAGCCGGGCTTCGAGCTTGCGCATGGCATGGCTGAGGGCGGAGGCGGTGAGGTTCATCTCCCGCGCGGCCTTGCTGAAGCTGCCCCAGCGCACGATGGCCAGAAACAGCCTCAGGTCGGCAAGGTCGCCGCGTCCCGGCCCCGACATGATCACGTTCCCCGCAGGCTCAGAGGGTGG
>DAIPYB010000501.1:0-2542 GCA_036782955.1 Pseudoxanthobacter sp.
GATCTGGCCGCTGTAGATCGCGCCCGGCTCGGCCTGGGCGGGAGCATCCTTGGCAGGGGCATCCTTGGCGGCAGCCGGAGCCGGCTGGCTCTGGGCGAATGCCGGCGCGGCAAGGCCGAGCGAGAGGCCGAGGGCGGCGGCGATGGTGAGTGAACGCTTCATGGCGGAGTTCCTTCCGGTCAGCAGGTCAGCTGGTGGCCAAGGAAGCCGCCGCCGGCCGCGCCGACGCCCGCGCCCACCGCGCGGCCCCAGCCGCCGCCGAACGCGCTGCCGATGAGGCCGCCGGCGACGACGCCCGTCATGGTGCCGGCAAGGCACCCGGCCTCGGATTTCTGCGCGCCGGGCTGGCCGGACGACTGGCATCCGGCCGCCAGCAGGGCCACGGCCGCAACCGCCGCGATAGCCTTGCGATTCATGATGTGTGCTCTCCCTCACCGATGGCCGGGTGCGAGTCGCCGCGAAACCGGCCGCTGGCGCGATTTTGGAGCCGGACGCGTGCATTCGTAAAGTCACAACCCGTCGATTTCGCGCCCCGCCGCGCACATCTCCGGCAGGCGGGCGGCTGGGCCCGCAGGGAAAGCCCGCCCCCTGCCGCCGCCGCGCGGAGAAGCGGTTCCTGCATGGCTGGTTTGCGATGCAGCATTTGTGGGATGCGCACGCCGCGCTTATCTTGTGTGACAGGAAACGTCGAAACGGGCTCCGATTGACACATGTTCAGGGGAGCAACCCATGTCCTTGCATTTCGCCAGCCGCTTCATGCGCGCCATCCAGCGCATGCGCAATTACGACCCGGAAGCCGAATATCTTAACGAAGCCGGCGATATCTATGATCTGGAAAAGCGCCAGATCGAAATCGCCCGCGGTCGCTTCACCCACCGCCGCAGCTTCGGCTTCTGAACGGCGTCTGCCTTTCGCGCGCCGGCCGGAATCGCCGGCAGGGCGCGCCCGCAAGGCAAGCTGATTTTTGTGCGATGCAAAACCGGTCGGCGTCAGCCTGCCGGTTTTTTGCTGTTTTTGGACCGATGGGATTTCGCTGGCGCCATATCGCGTGCCGCAACGGGAATAGAGCGGTCCGTCACGGGGCGCGAAAATGCGCCGCATTTGCGCCGCCACAATGTCGCTCGCATCTGACTGGCCAATACTTGCACCCGCATTTTCGGTCAGGCGAAGGATCACACAGCGATGGACCAGAGTTCCGCCCCCGCGGCCAACCGTCGGCGCCGGACCGCTGCGATCGCGGAGCCCGTGCCGTTGCAGCAAGCCGGCGTGTCGCAAGCCGGTGCTCCGCAGGCACCGGCGCCAACGCCGGCTGAGCCGGGCGAGCCGCCGCTTTCCGCCGGCGATCTGGACAGCCTGCTGCACGCCCTGCAGGCGCGCTCCAGCGGCGGCATCTCGATGCTCGGCATGGAGATGGCCTTTCAGGACTGGCTGCTGCACCTCGCCAACGCGCCGTTCCGGCGGACGGAACTGATGGGCTCGGCATGGCGCCAGTGGGCGCGGATGCTGCCGGTGCTGGCTGGGCAGAGCGTGATCGAGCCGGCGCGTACCGATCCGCGCTTCCGCGATGCGGCTTGGGCGAAGCCGCCGTTCAGCTGCTTTGCCCAAGGGTTCCTGCTGGGCGAGGAATGGTGGAGCGATGCCGCCGGGCCGCTTGCGGGCGTAAGCCGCCCGAACCAGCGCATCGTTTCGTTCGCGGTGCGGCAGATGGTGGACATGCTCTCGCCCACCAACGTGCCGTGGCTGAACCCGGAGGTGATCTGGGAGACGGCCAGCAGCGGCGGTGCCAACCTGCTGGCGGGGGCCCGCAATTTCGCCAACGACCTTGCCGAGATCACGACAGGCCGGCCAGCCGGGCCGGATGTGTTCGAGGTCGGCGTCGATCTGGCGGCGACGCCGGGCAAGGTCATCTTCCGCAACGAACTGATGGAGCTGATCCAGTATGCGCCTTCAACCGACGTGGTGGCGCGCGAGCCGGTGCTGATCGTGCCGGCGTGGATCATGAAATATTATATCCTCGATCTCTCGGCCCACAATTCGCTGGTGCGCTATCTGGTCGGGCAGGGGCACACCGTCTTCATCATCTCGTGGCGCAACCCATCGGCGGAACAGCGCAATCTCAGCCTCGACGACTACCGCGCCCTCGGGGTAATGGCGGCTCTCGATGTCGTGGCCGGGGTTTGCCCCGGTGAGAAGGTGCAGGCCTGCGGTTATTGCCTGGGCGGCACGCTGCTGACGATCGCCGCCGCCGCCATGGCGCGCGACGGCGACGACAGGCTGGGCAGCCTGACGCTGTTCTGCGCCCAGACCGATTTCAGCGAGGCGGGCGAGCTGCAGTTGTTCATCACCGAGGCACAGCTTGCGGTGCTGGACGATGTGATGCGGGCGCAGGGCTATCTCGACAGCCACCAGATGTCCGGTGCATTCCAGTTGCTGCGGTCCAACGACCTGATCTGGTCGCGCCTGATCCGCACCTATCTGCTCGGCCGACGCGACCAGCCCAACGACCTGATGGCATGGAACGCCGACGGCACCCGCATGCCGG
>DAIPYB010000502.1:0-2540 GCA_036782955.1 Pseudoxanthobacter sp.
CCACGCCCGATGGCAGGTGGAACAGCAGGTCAGCCACCACCGGCTCGCGCTCGCCGCCACCGGAAAGAAGGCGCCCGAACAGCTTTTCCTGTTTCGGCCCGACGCCTTTCAGCGCCGTCAGGGCCCGGAACAACGGATTGAGAATTTCCGGCCGCATACCTTCATTCCGTCAGACAGGGCGGGACGACCGCGCCGCAGTCGCACCTTAGCGCAGATGGACGTTTCGGGCTGCAACGTCAATCCGCCGTCCCTGTGCGAAACGCGCAGCGGTTCCGACACGCTGGCTTCTGCCGCGCGGATCTTGCGTTAAAGTGAACGAAATGGGGCGGAACGGGGATCTGGCGGCATGACGGGAACGACGACTGACAGGGGCCTGACCGTGGGCGGCCACGGACTGAGGCGGGTGGCCGGCGCGCTGGCTGTTCTGGCGGCGATGCTGGCGGCGGCAGGGCCGCAGCCAGCCGTGGCGGCCGGAGCCGGAGACACCGTCGCCACCGTGCCTGAACCGGGCTGGACCCTGGAGGGCGTAGTGCTCTACAGCCGCCACGGCATGCGCGGCTCGACCCTGCCGGTACACTGCGGCGGCCCGAACGATACCGACTGCCTCGATGCCTTCGCGGAAAATCCGTGGCCGGGCCTCGATGTGGTTGCCGGCCACCTGACGCCCGCCGGTTATTACCGCGCGGTGCGCATGGGCACCTATTATCGCAGGCATTACGCGGCTGCCGGCCTGCTGGCGCCTGAGGGATGCCCGGACCCTTCCGCGCTGTCATTCGTTTCCGATGGCGACGAGCGCACCATCATGACGGCCGGTGCCGTGATGGACGGCATCGCCCCCGGCTGCAACCTGACGCCGCTGGCCGTGCATCCCCGGCTTTACGAGGGGCCGGAGTGCGGCTTCAGCAAGGACGAAGCGGCCAAAGCCTCTCAGGCTTTCATCGGTGGTTCGTGGACGAGCGTCGCAAAGGGCGAACTGGCCGGCTCGCTGCAGGCGATGAGCAAGGTTTTGGGGCCAATGCAGCCGGCGGTGTGCTTTGCCCACGATCTCGCGCCCGGCTGCCGGCTCGCCGATGTGATGGCCACGGCCAGCGATCCGGGGCCGATTGCTATCGCGGGGGCCTCGTCCGAGCAGTTCGTGATGCAGTATGGCGGCGCGTTGCCGGCGGAGAGCATCGGCTGGGGGCGGCTGGAGGCGGCGGCCGGCCAGCCGCTTGCCGGAGCCGTGAGCTACGTCAACGCCACCCATGCGCTGCGCGACCGGGCCGGCCAGATGCCTGCCTATCAGGCCGGCCACAAGGGTTCGCAGTCGCTTTCCCTCGTCCTGCGGCTCATGGGCGAGATCGCGGAGGGCAAGGGCGAGCGGTTCCGCTTTCTGGCCAGCCACGACAACTACATCCTGAATCTGGGCGGCCTGCTCGGGCTGTCGTGGCATATGGAAAGCTATCAGCCGTTTCAGGTTCCGCCCGGCGGCTCAGTTGCCTTCGAGGTCTGGCGGGCGCCGGACAGGGAACGTTTCGTGCGGCTCGTCTATCGTGCGCAGACGCTGCAACAATTGCGCGACGACAGCGTGCTCGACGAGGGCAATCCGCCCGCCGCGCAGGTGATGGTGCCCGCCGCCTGCAAGAACAGCACGGCGGGTGCCTGCCGGTGGACGGATTTCACCGCGCTGGCGCAGGCCGCCATCGTGCCAGCCTGCACCAGCCATCCCTGACCGGGACCGGGAGCGAAGTCAGGGACGCAACAGGACGGAGCCGGTGGTTTCGCCGGCCTCCAGCGCCCGCTGCGCCGCCGCGGCATCGCTGAGCGGAAATTCCGCGCCGACCGAGATACGCAGTCCGCCCGCGAGGCGGTCGAACAGCGCCGTGCAGGCCGCGCGGTAGGATGCCTCATCGGCCGCATAGGCGAACACGCTGGGCCGGGCAAGCGCGAGCGAGCGCCGGGGCCCAAGTTCGCCCAGGGCAATGGCCGGCAATCCGCCGCTCGCCTGACCGATGCTGGCGACCGTGCCGAACGGGCGCACCGCATCAAGGGTGCGCAACAGCGTGTCGCCGCCGATGCCGTCGATGGCATAGTCGACGCCCCGGCCCCCGGTGAGACGCCGCACTTCCGCCGCGAAATCGCATTCGCGGTAAAGAATGGCGTGGTCGAGGCCGGCCTCGACCGCGATGGCCGCCTTGGCTTGCGAGCCGATGGTTCCCAGCACGGTCGCTCCCAGCGCTTTCGCCCATTGGGTGAGAATCAGGCCGAGCCCGCCGGCGGCGGCATGAACCAGAACCGTGGTGCCGTGGGTAACCGGAAAGACGCGGGTCAGCAGCATATGGGCCGTGACGCCGCGCAGCATGGCCGCGGCGGCAGTGCGGGTATCGATGCCGTCCGGCAGGGGGACGAGCCTTCCGGCCGGAAGGCAGCGCACCGCCGCATAGCCCCCCGCCGGCAGCCCGGCATAGGCAACGCGATCACCCGGCCGCAGGTCCGTTACGCCGGCGCCGACCGCTTCCACGATGCCCGCGCCCTCCACGCCGGGAACGGCCGGCAGGCGG
>DAIPYB010000503.1:0-2537 GCA_036782955.1 Pseudoxanthobacter sp.
ACATTGCCGCAGGCAAGAAAACGGAAGCGGAAGCCTTCCACCCCGCCGGCCTGCGAGGCCGGCCCCCAGATGGCCTCAACACGGACGCGGACCTCCGCAGGCAAATCGGCAAATGCCGACCGATAGACCGCTGTGGAGAGAAAGCCATCGCCTGCCGCGCTCTCAAGGCTCACCATCAGATCGCGCGGCGTGGCGGGAATGGCGCCGACGCCATAGCCCGCTGCCTTCAGATCCGCCAGAATGGCCAGCACGCTCGCCGGCACGTCGAGCCCCACGGCATAGCCCGCCCGGCCCGGCGCGTTGGGATAGTCCGGCATTATCAGCGCCAGCCGGCGCCCCGCGCGCGGCGTCCGCTGCAGCCGCACGAGTGCTGCGGCGCGTTCCGCCACCTGCTCCACGCGATCGGCAACCGCACGGTTGCGGCGCACCTCACCGTCATCTTCCTTGAACGAGATCGCCCCGGCCAGGACGCGGCCGTCAAGTTCCGGCAGCACGACGTGCATTGCCAGATCGGCCGGCCGCAGGCCGCGCTCGCCGGCTTCCCAGATCTCACGCCCGGTGGTCGCCATGACGACCTGCAGAAGTGGGGCATCAAGGGCGGCGAACAGCCCGTCCGCCGCGCCGGCGAACGCCGTCATCGTCAGCACCACCGAGGGCGGGCGCATGGCCACCGCCGCACGCAGCATCGCCGCCGCTTCCTCGTCGCGCAGCCCCGGCACGAATGCCGCCAGCGGCCGCAGCCCGCGCGCAACAAGCGCCCGGCAGAGGGCGGCGACGGGCTCTACGTCCCCGGCCAAAAGCTGGGAGCGATAGAACACAACCAGCACCAGCGGCCCTTCTTCCGGCGGCAGAGCCTCGGCCGGCGTGGCGATGCCGGTCTCCGCGCTCCAGAAACCGCAGCGCGGCATCGCCTCCGCCGCCTCCGGCACGACCGGCGCGCCGGCGAGCACGGCAAGCAGGCCGAGGGCGCGGCGCTGCCCGGCCTCCCCGCCAGCCCGCAACGCCGAAAGAACCGCGCTCCGCGTTGCGGAATCGACCGTGGAAAGGCTGGCGAGACGCTCGTCGTCGGGCCGGCATTCGCCGGGCAACAGCACCAGTTTCATGCCGGTCTGGGCCGCCAGTTGCGCCAGCCGCTCGCAGCCATAGCGCCACGCATCATAGCCGCCCAACAAACGCACCAGCACGACACGCGCATGGCGCGCCACCCGATCCACCCACAGGTCCACCGACATGGGATGAGAAAGCCGGGCAAGCGGGGTGAGGCGCAGCGTCAGCCCGCCCGCCGCACCAGCCCGGCAAGCCGCCCCGAATGCCGCCAGATCGCTGTCGGAAAAAGACAGCGCGACGAGATCGGCCGGCGCCTGTTCAAGATCGACAGGACCGCCCGTCTCCTCCAGCAACAGGGATGAGGCGGCAACGAGGTGCATGGTTCAGGCCCCGAGCGCGGCGGCGATAGCCGCGCGGTCCAGTCCTTTCAGTCCGATGACCACAAGCTGCGTCTGCCGCGCTTCTCCGGGGCGCCAGGGACGGTCGAAGCCGTGGCCGACGCGCGTTCCCACCGCCTGCACGACGAGGCGCACCGGCCGGCCGCCGACCGCGGCAAAGCCCTTGATGCGCAACACGCCCGGAAGGCCGGCGGCCGTCGCCACCCGGGCGGCCAGCACATCGGGACTGTCCGTTTCCGGCAGGCTGACGACGAAGCTGTCGAAATCGTCATGCTCGTGATCGCCGGCATCGTCATGCAGCGTGCGGCGCTCCGCGATCTCGTCTTCCACGCCGGCGCCGATGCCGATCAGCACGCCCGGCTCCAGCGCGCCGCGGGCGGTCTCGACCACCTTCACCGCCCGCGCAAGGTGGCGATCGATGCGCGCCCGGGCGGCTTCGAGCGCGGCCGCATCCATCAGGTCGGCCTTCGTCAGCACGATGAGATCGGCGCAGGCCACCTGATCGGCGAAAACCTCGTCCACCGGATCGTCATGGGCGGGGTCCTGCGCCGCCTTTTCCTGCTGCACGGCAATGGGGTCGGCCACCAGAGTGCCGTCGGCCAGCGCCGGTCCGTCCACGACAGCGACCACGCCGTCCACCGTGACGCGGCTGCGGATATCCGGCCAGTTGAAGGCCTGAACCAGCGGCTTGGGCAGGGCGAGCCCGGAGGTTTCGATCACGATGTGATCGACCTTCGGTTCGAGCGCCAGAATGCGGTCCAGCGCCGGGGCGAAATCATCGGCCACCGTGCAGCAGATGCAGCCATTGGCGAGTTCGATGATGTTTTCGTCAGGACATCCCTCGATCCCGCAGGCGCGCAGGATATCGCCATCGATCCCGACATCGCCGAACTCATTGACCAGCACGGCCAGCCTGCGGTCGCCCGACCGGCCAATAAGCTCGCGGATCAGCGTGGTCTTGCCGGCACCGAGAAAGCCGGTGACGATGGTGCAGCCGATACGCCCGAACGCAGCCATCACAGGCCCTCCGCAATGGCAGGAAACGAGGGAATGCGGGCGACCCGACCACGCTTGAGGGCTTCCGGCCGGCCT
>DAIPYB010000504.1:0-2533 GCA_036782955.1 Pseudoxanthobacter sp.
CTTGGAATTCGGTCGGGGATGAACCGCGTCACCCGCCTCAGAGCGCGTCGGCGTCAGTCTCACCGGTGCGGATGCGAACCGCCTGATCGATGGCGTAAACGAACACCTTGCCGTCGCCGATCTGGCCCGTCTTGGCCGCGCCGACGATGGTCTCGACCGTCTTTTCGACAGCGTCGGTCGCAACCGCGACTTCGATCTTCAGCTTGGGCAGAAAAGTCACGGCATATTCGGCACCGCGATAGATCTCGGTGTGCCCCTTCTGCCTGCCATAGCCTTTGACCTCCGTGACGGTCAGACCCTGAATACCAATGGCCATCAGAGCTTCCCGGACTTCGTCAAGCTTGAATGGCTTAATGACTGCCATCACGATTTTCATAGTGCTTCCTGCTCGTCTCTTGATCGGAGTGGGCAGGCCGACTCCGGCGCCTTGGGCCCGACCGCATGCGCGGTTCGTCCACGCTCCGGGCACGCCCGTGCGCAAAAAGGAATCAAACTGCGTGCCAACTTGGCGTGCGGATCGCAAAAAAGAGAAAAAATGCTGCTTTTGTCACCGCAACGCATCATTCGTCCGCTTACAGCGGGCCGGAATCGTCGCGCAGGTCCAGCCAGAGATCGAGCACCAGCCACAATACAAGCGATGCAATGAAGACAAAGGCGGCCGCCGCCGTCAGTTGCGGCAATGCAGCGGCAGGCGCTGCCCCGCGCCAGAGCACGGCAATCGCCGGCGCCAGAACGGAGCCGGCCAGCACGGGCGCCAGTGCTCCACCCGCCGTGCCGATGCCAAGCCGGCGCAGCAGATCGCCCGCGCCCCTGCACAGGATTGCGCCAGCAACGCCTGCGGCCGGAGCGATGATGAGATCGGGAACTGCCGGGGCGGCGGACAGCGCCAGCAGCCCGGCCAGAGCCCCGGCCGCCGGCGATGGCGAACCGGCCTGCGGCCCGCGCCGGCTGAACACCGCGGACAACAACACCGCGAGCGCGCCGCCCGCCGCCGCCAGCAGCACGCCGGCCACCGCCGCATCGCCCATGCCCGCCGCCGCAATGGTGATCGCGGCTGCCGCCACCGGGGGCAGAAAGCCCCCCCACAACGCTTCCGAAGACACTCCCCCGCGCGCGCCCAGCACCAGCACGCCGGCCAGAGCGGCAAGGCCGCCGGCCAGCCAGACCGAGACCGCTCCGCCGCCATCGATACCGGAACCGCGCAAACCGCCGGCCAGAACAGGCTGGAGAATGCCACAGAACACCAGCCCGAAGACCAGCAGCGGCCAGAGCCGGACACGGCCGGCCAGCAGGGATGCCGGCACGGAAAACGCGGCAAGGGCAAACAGCGCCTGTGCCGCGAAACCGGCGGCATCGCGCGGTCCGGGCCACAGCGGCGGCACCAGAGATGAAATCGCCCAGCCGCCGGCAAAGGTTGCCACGACAGCGGTACCGCCGACGCCGGCCACCAGACTGCCCACCCGGGCAGCCCGCGCCCGACCGCGGATATCGCAAGCGGAAACAAGGGCCGCCAGAACCAGAACACCCAGCGCCGCTGCCACCACGCCGGGCAGCCCGGGCAGATCTGCCGCATTTTGATAAGACATTGTAATAATGGCAGAATCCGGCGCGCCCGGCGTCGCCGCAAAGGCTGCCGTGCCGGCCAGACAAACCATGAGCATGAACGCCGGCACCCAGGCCCGGCGCAAGAAAGCCCCGCTCATGCAAGCCCAGCCCATGGCCGATGCCTCCGGTCCGGCCCCGCGCGGCGGCCCGCCTCAGTTGCCGGCAGCCCGTTGACCCGCCAGTTCCGGGTATGCGCACCGGTCGGAGACACCCGGCCAGCCGGCACGCACAGGCCCGGAACCGCGAACGCCTGCCGTTCTCCGGCAGATGACGCCGGAGCGCAGGAACGATCAGAGCGCGTCGATATCTTCCTCGCTGGTGCGGATGCGCACCGCGCGCTCGATGTGGTGCACGAAGATCTTGCCATCACCGATATGTCCGGTCTTCGCCGTGCGACAGATGACATCGACGACACTGTCGACCATCTCATCCGCAACGACGATTTCCATCTTTATCTTGGGCACGAGCGATACGAGATACTCGGCACCGCGATAGATTTCCGTATGGCCTTTCTGCCGGCCATAACCTTTTACTTCAGTGATTGTGATGCCGACGATGCCGATGCCGAGCAGCGCATCGCGCACTTCTTCCAGCTTGAACGGCTTGATGATGGCAGCGACGATCTTCATGGGAGTAGGCTCTCCATCCACTGTAGGGCCGCCCCCGGAATTCAGGCGGGGCCGGCACCGTCTGTTCTCTTCCGGCCTTTCCTGCGCCCGGCCGGGCTGCCTTCCGGCCGTTCAACGGCCTGCCGCCGCCTGAGCCGCAACGGCGTTATCCGGCACGAATCAGGCGCGTTCAGGCTGTCAATCTGTAAGGCAGGGTATCCTGACTTCCATGGCGCATATGTGCAATGCGATTGCGCGCAGGCATGCCGCGATGCTGCAAATTTGCTCATGGTCACAGAACCACCATGAGAGCGTCGGCA
>DAIPYB010000505.1:0-2531 GCA_036782955.1 Pseudoxanthobacter sp.
CTGGCGCAGGCTGTCGTCGGAGAACAGCACGTCCGTCACCACCACCTCGCGCGGCTCGATGCGCGCGATATCGCCGGCAATGAGCCGCAGATCGGTCTCGCCTACGTGGAAGGCGCCGGTCGAGATGTCGATCCACGCCAGCGCGAACGTCGCCCCCTCCCCGCTGCCGATGCGCGTCAGCGCCGCCAGCCAGTTGGCGAGGCGGGTATCGAGCAGGGATTCCTCCGTCAGCGTGCCCGGCGTGACGAGGCGGATGACGTCGCGCTTCACCACCGACTTGGAGCCGCGCTTCCTCGCCTCGGCCGGATCTTCCATCTGCTCGCAGACCGCGACGCGAAAGCCCTGCGCGATCAGTTTCTGCAGGTATTCGTCGGCGGCGTGGATCGGCACGCCGCACATCGGAATATCCTGCCCCAGATGCTTGCCGCGCTTCGTCAGCGCGATGCCGAGGGCGCGGCTGGCGACTTCCGCGTCCTCGAAGAACATCTCGTAGAAATCGCCCATGCGATAGAACAGCAGGCAGTCGGGATTGGCCGCCTTGATCTCGATATATTGTTCCATCATCGGCGTCGGGCGGCCGGTGCCCGGGGTTTCGGCTAGTGTCTGGTTCATGGCCGGCAGGCTAGCAGAAGCTCACAACCGTTTCATCGGCCACACGCCTTGCATCCGGGGCCGGGCCGTGGAAAAGCTTGGCCCCCGCATCCCGGCGCGAACAAGGGCCGCAAAGTGCCCGGCGCGCCACCGGAAGCGGGAAAGGGACAAGGGAAGGACTGCCCACATGACGGCGAATAAGACCGCCTCGCCTCGCCGCGGCGGCGTTAGCATCACGGACCGCGAAGCGCTTGAGTTCCATGCCGGTGCCCGCCCCGGCAAGCTGGAAATCACGCCGACGAAGCCGATGGCGACCCAGCGCGACCTCTCTCTCGCCTATTCGCCGGGCGTTGCGGTTCCGGTACGCGCCATCGCCGAGGATCCGAGCCGTGCGTTCGACTATACCTCGCGCGGCAATCTCGTCGCCGTCATCTCCAACGGCACCGCCATTCTCGGCCTCGGCAACCTGGGTCCGCTCGCCTCCAAGCCGGTGATGGAAGGCAAGGCGGTTCTGTTCAAGCGCTTCGCCGATGTCGATTCCATCGATCTGGAAGTCGACACGGAAGACGTCGATGCGTTCGTCAACGCGGTGCGCTATCTCGGCCCTTCGTTCGGCGGCATCAACCTTGAGGATATCAAGGCCCCGGACTGCTTCATCATCGAAAGCCGCCTGCGCGAGCTGATGGACATTCCGGTCTTCCACGACGACCAGCACGGCACGGCCATCATCGCCACCGCCGGGCTCATCAACGCGCTGCACCTGACCGGCCGCCGGCCGGAGGATATCCGCGTGGTGTGCAACGGCGCGGGTGCCGCCGGCATCGCCTGCATCGAACTCATCAAGTCGCTGGGCGTGCCGCACAACAACGTCATCCTGTGCGACACCAAGGGCGTGGTCTTCGAGGGCCGCACCGAGGGCATGAACCAGTGGAAGACCGCCCATGCGGTGCCCACCGAACTGCGCACGCTGGACGAGGCCCTGCGCGGGGCGGATGTGTTCCTCGGCGTGTCGGCCAAGGGCGCGCTGACGCCGCAGATGGTCGCCACCATGGCGCCCCATCCCATCATCTTCGCCATGGCCAACCCCGACCCGGAAATCACGCCGGAGGAGGTGGCGCAGGTGCGCGACGACGCCATCGTTGCCACCGGCCGCTCGGATTACCCCAATCAGGTCAATAACGTCCTGTGCTTCCCCTACATGTTCCGCGGGGCGCTGGACGTGCGGGCGGTTGCCATCAACGAGCAGATGAAGATCGCCGCCGCCGAGGCGATCGCCCAGCTCGCCCGCGAGGACGTGCCCGACGAGGTCGCCGCCGCCTACAAGGGCAAGACGCTGCGCTTCGGCCCGAACTACGTCATCCCGGTGCCGTTCGATCCGCGCCTCATTTCCGTGGTGCCGCCGGCGGTGGCCCGCGCGGCGATGGAAACCGGCGTCGCCCGCCGGCCCATCGTCGACATGCATGCCTATGCCCAGTCGTTGTCGGCGCGGCGCGATCCGGTGGCCGGCTCGCTGGCCCGCATCTTCGCGCAGGTGCGCCAGAGCCCGAAGCGCGTGGTGTTCGCCGAGGGCGAGGAAGTGCCGGTCATCCGCGCGGCGGCAAGCTTCGTGCAGATGGGGCTTGGCACGGCGGTGCTGATCGGCCGCGAGGAAATCGTCGCGGCCACGGCGGCGGAGGCCGGCATCGAGTTCCGTCCCGGCATGGAGGTGCTGAACGCGCGCCTTTCCAGCCGCAACGGCGACTATGCCGACACTCTCTACGCGCGCCTGCAGCGGCGTGGCTTCCTCAAGCGCGACTGCCAGCGCTTCGTGAACTACGACCGCAACTACTTCGCCGCCCTCATGGTGGCGCGCGGCGATGCCGATGCACTCGTCACCGGCGCCACGCGCAACTATGCCACCTCGCTTGAGGCGATGCTCAACGTCATCGACCGCAAGCCGG
>DAIPYB010000506.1:0-2513 GCA_036782955.1 Pseudoxanthobacter sp.
ACGCGCTCGTTGCCCTCGTGGCCGGCATGTCCCTTCACCCAGTGCCTCTCCACCTGATGGCGCCGGGCGGCCTCGTCCAGCCGCTGCCAGAGTTCGGCATTCTTCACAGGTTTCTTGTCGGCGGTCTTCCAGCCGTTGCGCTTCCAGCCGTGGATCCAGTTCAGGATACCGTTGCGCACATACTGGCTGTCGGTGAAGAGATCGACCCCCAGCGGCCGGCGCAGGCTTTCCAGCGCGGTTATCGCCGCCAGCAACTCCATGCGGTTGTTGGTGGTCTCCGCTTCGCCGCCGCACAGTTCCTTCTCGTGGCCGTTCCAGATGAGCAGCACCCCCCAGCCGCCGGGGCCGGGGTTGCCGCTGCAGGCGCCGTCGGTATAGGCGGTCACGCGCGTGTCGGGGCGGGATGCGGGTTCATCGCTCATCGGGCTGTCTCCGGCCATCCCGTCAGAGGAGGCCGTAGTCACGCACGCTTTCCACCGCCCGGTGGAAACGCAGCTTGCCCAGATATTCCAGCGGATCCTTCGGCACCACCAGCGCCCCCGGCGGAACCCGCAGCCAGTCGTGCAGCCGCGTCAGCAGGAAACGCATCGCCGCGCCGCGCGCCAGAACCGGCAACGCCTCCACCTCCGCCGCGCCCAGCGGACGCTCGCGGCGATAGGCCGTCAGCAATGCCTGCCCCTTGGTGAAATTGAAGGCGCCGTCGGGCTCGAAACACCACGCATTGAGGCAGATGGCTAGGTCGTAGGCGAGGAAATCATCGCAGGCGAAATAGAAGTCGATCAGACCCGAAAGCCGATCTTCCAGAAAGAAGACATTGTCGGGGAAAAGATCGGCGTGGATCACGCCCGCCGGCAGGTCCTGCGGCCAGCCGCCGGCCAGAGCCGCAAGCTCGGCCGAGATTTCGGCGGCCAGCCCCGGCGCGACACTGTCGGCGCGGTCGGCGGACTGGGCGAACAGCGGCGCCCACGCATGCTGGCCCAGCGCATTGCGCCGCTCCACGGCAAAGCCCTGCCCCGCCAGATGCAGTTCCGCCAGCGCCTTGCCCACGCCGGCGCAATGTTCCACCGCCGGCCGTCGCGGCCACATGCCTTCAAGGAAAGTGACAAGCGCGGCCGGCCGCCCGGCGAGTTCGCCCAGCGTGCTGCCGTCGCGCGCGGCCACCGGCTGCGGGCAATTGACGCCCCGGCGCGCCAGATGCTGCATCAGCCCAAGGAAGAATGGCAGGTCGGCCGGATCGACACGCTTTTCATAGAGCGTCAGGATGAACCGGCCGCCACTGGTCTGGAGCAGGAAGTTAGTGTTCTCCACGCCTTCGGCGATGCCCTTGCAGAAGAGCAGGCGCCCGATGTCGTACCGCGCGACGAAGCGGGTCAGTTCCTCGTCGGCAACTTCCGTATAGACGGCCATGGAGATTAAGTCCGTATCGGGCCCCGCAGCCGGGGGCAGCGGGGCGACAAGAGGGCAGGCTGCGGGCGCGGCTTATTCGGCGGCGTTGCGCGGGGTGCTGCGCAGTTCGCGCGGCACGGCAAACGAAATCGTTTCCTCCGCCGTGCGCACCTCCTGCACCGCCACCGTGAAGCGGGTGGCGAAGGCGTCGATGATCTCCTCCACCAGCACTTCAGGTGCGGAGGCGCCGGCGGTGATGCCGAGGGTCGAGATACCCTCGAAATCGGCCCAGTCGATGTCGCCGGCGCGCTGCAGCAAAACCGCGCGGCGGCAACCGGCACGCTCGGCAACCTCGCGCAGGCGCTGCGAGTTGGAGGAGTTCGGCGCCCCTACCACGATCATTGCTTCCACCCGGTCGGCCACGGCCTTCACCGCTTCCTGCCGGTTGGTGGTGGCATAGCAGATGTCGTCCTTGTGGGGCGGCTGGATGGCGGGGAAGCGACGCTGCAGCACCGCGACGATATCGCGGGTGTCGTCCACCGAAAGCGTGGTCTGGGTGATCCACGCCAGGTTTTCCGGGTCGCGCGGGGTAAAGGAGAGCGCGTCGCCCACCGTTTCCACCAGCGCCACGGCGCCGGGCGGAAGCTGGCCCATGGTGCCCACCACCTCAGGGTGCCCGGTGTGCCCGATCAGCACCACCTCCCGCCCGCGGCGGAACTGCACGTCGGCTTCCTTATGCACCTTGGAAACCAGCGGACAGGTGGCATCGAGATAGAACAGGCTGCGGAAGCGGGCCGCCTCCGGCACCGATTTCGGCACGCCATGGGCCGAGAAGATCACGGGCTGGGCGGTATCGGGAATCTCGTCGAGTTCCTCGACGAAGACAGCCCCCTTCGTCTTCAGCGATTCGACGACATATTTGTTGTGAACGATCTCGTGGCGCACATAGACCGGCGCGCCGTACCGCTCCAGCGCCAGTTCCACGATCTGGATGGCGCGATCCACCCCGGCGCAGAAGCCGCGCGGCGCGCACAGCAGAACGGACAGCGCCGGCTTTTGCCCGGCAGCGCCGGCTCCGGTGACGGCGGCGGAAGCAGTCGGTTCGCTGGACATGCGCGGGCTCGCTC
>DAIPYB010000507.1:0-2497 GCA_036782955.1 Pseudoxanthobacter sp.
GTTGTTGCCGCCGCCCCAGGGGCCGCCGCCTTTCCAGCCGCTGCCGCCGCTCTGATTGCTCCAGGGCATCCTTACTCCTCAGTGTCTGCCCCGGCCATGCGCGAACCGGGATCAACCTTGTTTTCCGGCCGTGTGCTTTCGGCCGCGTTCCTGATCGCGTCACGCCCCGGCCACCCTGCCGCATTCGCCTCGCCAGACACCGCAGGTGTCTGCAAGACATGCCGTCGACAGGCCGGCCGGCACTGCGCGCCCGTGCCGGTACCCAGCGTTTATAGGGTGCGCCCTGCCCCCTTTCAACGAAAGCCCCGCGCCTTGCGCGCCGTGCCGCACCGCGCGAAGCGCGGGGGACGATGACAACGGGATTTCAGGTGGGGTCGCAGGCGGCCAAGTTCAATTGCGAACGGCGCGCAAAAAGCTGCCATCCTTAACGGCGGCGCTCATAGACCACGTGGGTCGTGGGCGCACTGTCGCGCGGATCGCTGATGGTGTCGCCGCGACGCACGACTTCCCAGACCTGCCGGTCGATGGGCGGAAAGAACACGCTGCCTTCCGGCCGGGCATGAACCTCGGTAATGGACAGCCGGTCCGCCTGCCCGATCAGGGCGCGATACAGTTCGCCGCCGCCGATCACCATGATGGCGTTCACGCCGCGCGCCGCCGCCAGGCGGGCGCCGATCTGCAGCCCCTCGGCAACGCTGGCGGCCCGGTGCACGCCCTGCGCAAAGAAAGCTTCGTCAGAGGTCACCACCACGCTGTCGCGCCCCGGCAGGGCACGGCCGATGGTGTTGAAGGTGCGCCGCCCCATCAGCATGGGGTAGCCCCACGTCTCGTCCCGGAACCGCTTGAGGTCGCTCGGCAACCGCCATGGCATGCCGTCGCCGGTGCCGATGATGCCGTTGTCAGCCACCGCGGCGACGAGAACGAGTTCCGGGTTCATGCCGCATCCTCCGGCACCACGGCGCCAGCCAGCCGCGCCAGCGCCGCCCCGCTCACCCGGCAGCCGGTCCACTCGTCCATCAGTTCCGCACCCTGCGCCTTGTAGAAGGCGATGGAAGGTGCGTTCCAGTCCAGCACGGCCCACTCCAGCCGGCCCAGTTCCTCCGTCACGCAGCGCTGCGCCAGATGAACCAGCAGTGCCTTGCCGATGCCCTTGCCGCGCAGGGCCGGATCGACGAACAGGTCTTCAAGATAGATGCCGTGGCGGCCGACGAAGGTGGAGAAATTATAGAACCACAACGCGAAACCGGCCGGCACGCCGTTCCATTCGGCGATCTCGCAGAACACCCGCGGCGACGGCCCGAACAGCGCCTCGCGGATCATCGTCTCGTCGGCCAGAACGGCATGGGACAGGTGTTCGTATTCGGCCAGCGCCCGGATGAAACCCGTCACGCACGTTTCGTCGCCCGCGGCCGCGCGGCGGATGACAAGACTCATACCGCAACCTCTGCTTTAATGTGGGGGTGTGGATCGTAGCCGGAAATGCGCAGGTCCTCGAAGCGAAGCGAAAAGATATCGCCTGCCTCCGGCGCGATCTCGAGACGCGGCAGCGGTCGCGGTGCCCGCGTCAGCTGCAACTCCGCCTGCGCGATGTGATTGTTGTAAAGATGTGCATCCCCCAGCGTATGCACGAAGTCGCCCGGCTCCAGCCCTGTCTCGCGCGCCACCAGATGGGTCAGCAGCGCATAGGAGGCGATGTTGAACGGCACCCCCAGAAACACATCGGCAGACCGCTGGTAGAGCTGGCAGGAAAGCCGCCCCCCCGCGACATAGAACTGGAACAGCAGGTGGCAGGGCGGCAGGGCCATGTCCGCCACATCCGCCGGGTTCCATGCCGACACGATCAGGCGGCGGGAATCCGGCGCGCGCCGGATCATGGCGATGACATCGGCCATCTGGTCGATGACCCGCCCGTCAGGCGCGGCCCACGAGCGCCACTGCCGGCCATAGACCGGACCGAGATCGCCGTTGCCATCCGCCCACTCGTCCCAGATCGAAACCCCGTTCTCCCTGAGAAAGGCAATGTTGGTATCGCCGCGCAGAAACCACAGCAGCTCCACGGCAATGGAGCGCCAGTGCAGCTTCTTGGTGGTGAGCAGCGGAAAACCCTGCGCCAGATCAAAGCGCATCTGGTGGCCGAACACCGACCGGGTGCCCGTGCCGGTGCGGTCGTCCTTCACCGCGCCGTCTGCCAGAATACGCCGGATGAGATCAAGATATTGCCGCATGGCATCTCCTCGCGCGCCGGGGACACCCGTCGCAGGACGACGGGCCTGCCCGCCATTCGCGGAAAGGCTCCCGTTTATCAGGATTCGGCCCGTCGCCCACCGTCAATCGCTCGCACCCGCTAAGCTACTGCCTGCGCGCGCGCCCGCTAAGCTACTGCCTGTGAGAAAGCGCACCGCCCCCCTTCCCCTGCGGTGGGCCGCCCCTTATATTCAGCGTGCCGGCAGCAGCCGGATATGGCGATAAATGGTCGGCATAATAAGCTCATCGGACC
>DAIPYB010000508.1:0-2495 GCA_036782955.1 Pseudoxanthobacter sp.
TCACTTAATGATCCGCAGGGCAAAGGCGGTTTGGCACATTTGCTCGAACATCTGGGAGCCTCCAGATACACACGACTTGGATACACACGACTTGCGCAAATCCGCATTGACCGGGGCCGATAGGATTGTGTATAAAATACACACCCGATGCGGAGACGATGAATGAGCCCGAAGCGACCCACCGAAACCCCGAAGCAGGTCATCGCCCGCCTGCTGGCCGATGGCTGGGTGGAGCGGAAGGGCAAAGGCGATCACCGCAACTTCACCAAACCCGGCCACGGCGTGGTCACGGTGGATACCGGCGTCCGCGAAATACCGATCGGCACTCTCCGCAGCATCTATCGCGTGGCCGGCTGGGTCTGGTGAGACCCCGCCCGGCACCGGAAAGGACAGCGCAAAATGGCAACCATCATCGCTCTCATCCACGGCGAGGCCGGCGCCTACGGCATTGGCTTCCCGGATTTCCCCGGCGCCGTCAGCGGCGGCGAAACCATGGACGAGGCCCTGCGCCGCGGCCGCGAGGTGCTGGCAACCCACGTCGAAGCCCTGCTCGATGCCGGGCAGGACATGCCCGCCCTCCGCACGCTGGACGAGATGAAGGCCGACCCGGCACTGGCAGAGGATTTCGGCGATGTCGCCGCCGTCACCGCCATTGCCCTCGACCTGCCGGGCAGGGCCGTGCGGGTGAACATCTCCATGGATGAAAACCTGATCGCCCGCATCGATGCCGCGGCCCGCGCCCGCGGCGAAAGCCGCAGCCGCTTTCTGGCCGAAGCCGCACGCACCCGGCTCGCCGGCTGAAGGCGCCATAGAGGCCGTCCCGCTCATCGCCGCGCCCCCGGCAGCTTCTTCGCCCGGGCCTCCACCGCACCCAGCCGCGAGCAGATGTCGGCGCACCGGTCACGGATCGTGCCGGCCTGCTCCAGCGCACGGATGTTGTCCATCTGCAGCGCCTGCACGTCTCGCTGCAGCGCAGCCAGATCACTCCGCAGCGTCGCAACGGACTCGTTGCTCTCAACGTCGCCGTAGAGCTCCTTGCGCTCGCGCGTCACCCACGCCGGCGGCACGCCCAGCTTCCCGGCAATGGCCTCGTCCGTCATGTCGCCGGCATAGCCGGTCTGCTCGTCCAGCCAGTGCTCTTCGATGGCGAGAATGATCAGGCGCCGATCCTCGCGCGTGGGCTCACGCGGCGGCTGCGCCTTGGCCGGCAGCAGCTTTGCGGCTTGTGTCATGATGCGGTCCTTTCGCACTCTCGCGGCCACGCCGCTGCCCCCGTTGCAGGCCGGGCACAGGTCTTCGGCAGGGCCCCGGCCCACCAGCCAGCCCCGCTCTTTCAGATATTTGGGAACGCGCACGTTGCATGACCCGGTCCCGATCCATGACGGGCTCAGGTCTTTCACCGCCGCGCACTGCGCGCAGACAATCCGGACGGCGAGACGAGGCTCGCCCCGGTCGCGGATGATCACAGGCCGGAATTCGCGCCCGCTCATCGCCGGTCCTCAACCTGCGCCAGCGCGTGGTCAACCTCGGCCAGCGCCTCGATGGCATCGGCACACAGTCGCCGCAGGCCCAGCCGGCGCGCTTCGTCGCCGGTGACCTCACCATCGTCGGCCAGCGCCTGCCCCAGCCCGGCCAGCGCCTCGCCGGCCTCCTGCGCCACGGCCGCCAGCCGCACCACCCACGGGCCGCTGCCGGCCGCCGGCGGCAGCGGAAACAGCACATGCCCGGCCAGCCGCGCCAGCGCCCGCGTCACCACCGGCCGGCCGGCCTCGCGTTCGAGATCAGCGATCACGTCAACGGGCGCGAAGGCCTCCGGCTCGTGCGGGCTCTGGTAGCGCTGCAGCTGCGTGTCGCCCACGCGCGTTTCCATGGCCGCCGCTTCCAGCCCGCCGCAGGCTTTGGCCAGCCCGCGGAAGGCCGTCTTGAGGGCCTGATACTCCGCCCCGGCCAGCTTGCGCCCGCTCATGGCGACACCTCGTCGGCCGCCGGGAAATCGGCAGGCACTTCCCCGATGCGCCGCCGGCTGCCGATGAACACAATGGCCCCGGCGCCGAAACTCATCCGCAGCGGCCGGAGGTACACCACGAACCGCCGATCGATCTGGCCCCACGCAAACCGCAACAGGCCGAGCACAACGGACAGCGCAACGCCCAGCAGCAGGCACGCGCAGGCCACCGCCAGCCAGAAAAGGACGGCCGTGCTGACCGCAGTGCTCATGGGGAGACCGATGGCAGGAAGTCCGCCGGCGAAAGATCAATGCCATGCCGCTGGGCATACTGGAGCAGGACAAGATGATGCCGCTGCGGAATCACACCGCCTGTACCACCGCGCTCACGGGCCGCCCGCCACCTCCATGGCGCGGTATAGGCCGTGCCAGTGATTTTGCTGACTAAGCCGGGGCCGCCCAGCTTCTGGATGATCGACTGCGCAGGTTCCATGGCACCGAAATTCCGAATGAGATGCCACACATATTTGGTTTTTCAGAACGGTGTGTC
>DAIPYB010000509.1:0-2473 GCA_036782955.1 Pseudoxanthobacter sp.
ACCGTCTCCGTCACCGCTCATAAAAACAGGCCGGGACGCCTTGCGCCCGGCCTGCTGCAGTTTGCGCCCGCGGGAACTGTCGCGGGCGGCTATCGCAGGCAGGCCGTTGCGGTCTGCATCGTCCGGCCGCTATAAGGCGCCCGGCCCAGTGTCGGGCCGCCGAATGCGGGTCGCGCCATGAAAGCCCAGCAGTCTTCCCGGTCCTCCGGTCTCTCCGCCGCCCGCCTCGACGGCGCCGCGGAGCGTATCGCCCGCCAGCGCCGGCTGAATGCCGTGCGCATCTGGCTGTGGGTGGTGGCGATCATGGTCATCGCCATGGTCGTGGTCGGCGGTGCCACCCGCATGACCGGGTCCGGCCTTTCCATCACCGAATGGAAGCCGATTCACGGCGCCATTCCCCCGCTGTCGCTGGCGGAATGGCAGGAGGAGTTCGAGAAGTACAAGCAGATCCCGCAATATGCTCTGCTCAACCCGGACATGGACCTCGACGGCTTCAAGTTCATCTTCTGGTGGGAGTGGAGCCATCGCCTTCTCGGCCGGCTGATCGGGCTCGTCTTCGCGGTTCCGTTCGTTTATTTCCTCGTGCGCGGCTACATGCCCCGCCGCCTGCGCTGGCCTATGGCGGGCCTGTTCGCTCTGGGCGGCCTGCAGGGGTTTGTCGGCTGGTGGATGGTGGCGTCCGGCCTGGTCGAGCGCACCGAGGTCAGCCAGTACCGGCTGGCGGTGCACCTGACGCTGGCCTGCCTGTTGCTGGCGGCAATCGTGTGGGTGGCCGAAGGGCTGCGGCCGCTACGGCGCGGGCAACCGGCACCGGCGGGTGTGCGCCGGCTGGCGAGCGTCATCGTCGCGGCGGTGCTGGTGCAGATCTTCCTTGGCGGGCTCGTGGCGGGGCTGCGGGCAGGATGGACCTACAACACATGGCCGCTGATCGACGGCGCCTTCATTCCAGAGGGGCTGACCGCGCAGGCGCCGCTGTGGCGCAACTTCTTTGAAAATCCGCTGACGGTTCAGTTCGACCACCGCATGGTCGCCTATGGCGTGGTTGTGCTGGCGCTGCTCTATGCGGTGCTGGCGCGGGCAAGCGTGGCCGTGACCGGATCGCTGGTGCTGCTGGCGGCGGTGCTGGTGCAGGCGGTGCTGGGCGTGCTGGCGCTGATTCACGTCGTGCCGCTGTCGCTGGGACTGGCCCACCAGTTCGGCGCCATCGTCGTGCTGACGATTGCCGTGGCGCACCGCCGCCACATGGCCGCCTCGTCGTTTGCTGCCTGACGCCGCAGGCCGGCCGCCGCGGGTGGACGGGAAACACCGTGGCGCCTATGGTGCGCTCTGCCTCTTCCGGGGGTGTCGCGGGCGTGCCGCCCAGCCGGTAACCGCCAGTCCGAAGTCTGCTCGGGCAGAATCCTGACGATCTGCCCGCAAGCCCTGCTGCCGTGAGTGCCATGAGCCGTCTTGATGCCTTCCTCGCCCGCCTGCACGCGCAGAAGGCGATTCTCGAATATGTCGCCCGCGAGATCGCCGGCGTGCCCGGCCCGGTGCTCGAACTCGGCCTCGGCAACGGCCGCACCTACGATCATCTGCGCGAGATCCTGCCCGGCCGCGAGATTTTCGTCTTCGACCGCGCCGTGTCGGCCCATCCGGCCTCGATTCCCGATGGCGAGCACATGATCGTCGGCGATATCCGCGAGACGCTGGCTTATTGCGGCCCGCGCGTGAAGGCCGAGGCAGCGTTCATCCATTGCGATCTCGGCACCGGCGACCCGACCAACGATCTCGCCCGTGGCGTCTGGCTTTCCCCGCTCATCCGCGAGCGCACCGCGCCCGGCGGCTACGTGGCGACCGGTGTGCGGCTGAACCTGCCCGATTTCGAGGAACTGCCGATTCCCCCCGGCCTTGAGGCCAGCCGCTACACGCTTCACCGCAAGCTCTGAGAGGCACCGGCGCCATGAGCCGCCTCGACAGCTTCATCCGCCGCCTGACGGCGCAGAAGATCCTCATCGAGCATGCGATGGATCTGATCCGCGACGTGCCGGGGCCCATACTGGAACTCGGCCTCGGTGTGGCCCGCACCTACGACCACATGCGCACGCTGGCGCCGGAACGCGAGATCTTCGCCTTCGACAACGTCGTGGTCGCCCCCATCGACATGCTGCCGGATGCGCATCACTTCATTCTGGGCGAAATCCGCGAAACGCTTGCCTATTGCGGTCCACGCGTCGGCGGCCGCGCTGCGCTGCTGCACAATGATATCGGCTCCGGCGACGAGATCCATAATGCGGCCACCCGTGCATGGCTGGCACCGCTGGTGCCTCCCGCCATGGCGCCGGGCGGCGTGGTGCTGACAAGCTTCACCATGGATCTGCCCGGATACGAAAAGCTGCCGACGCCGCCCGGCATCCGCGCCAACCGCTACCACATCTATCGCGCCCCGCGCGGCTGCGTGCCCGCCGGCGCCGCTTCCCGTGCTTGTTTCGCC
>DAIPYB010000510.1:0-2471 GCA_036782955.1 Pseudoxanthobacter sp.
CGGAGAAAAAGCCAGAACCACCCGAAAGCCCGGAAAGCGGCTTCGGCACCGCCGGCGCGGGATGGGAGGTTGCCAGCACCACCGTCGCCGCAGCGATTTCGCGCCCATCCTCAAGGCGGATATCGTAGCCGGAACCGGGGGCGGCGGGCCGCACGGCCACCGCACGGGCCGCGACGTGGCGCACGCGTCCGTCTTCCAGAAGAGGCCGGAGCTGCGCGGCGACGAAGGCGCCGAACAGCGACCGGCTGGGATAGCGTGCTCCGGCGGCGACCTCGCCCGGATCCGGCTCCGCACGGGCATCGAGCCAGCGCTGGAAGGCTTCCGGGTCGGTGGTGGAGATGCTCATCCGCCGGGCGGGCACATTGATGCGGTGGGACGGCTCGGTGGCGCTGTAGGCCAGCCCCGCGCCGAGAACGGCGCGCGGCTCCACGACCACCACCGCCGGCAGCCCGGCCGGCCTGTGGCGGGCAAGGTTCCACGCAATGGCAGCCCCGGTATAGCCGCCGCCGATGATGACCACCGGCGCCGGCTCAAAGTCCGCTTCAGACATGATGCACACCTCTTGCGCCGGCGGAAACGCGCCGGCCGGCTGCCGCCGCCTTTACTGGGCCGCCACCTTCGGCGTCACCACGTTTGCCACCGCCTCGCCGAACGGGCCGGCATTGCGGGCCGGTCCCAGATTGTTGCCGGTCGTGGACTTCAGCGGCAACAGCGGGAAGACGAGTTCGGCGACGCGGTAGGCTTCCTCAAGATGCGGATAGCCCGACAGCACGAAGCGGTCGACGCCGAGCGCCATGTATTCGCGCAGCCGCGCGGCAACCTCCTCCGGGTTGCCCACCAGAGCCGTGCCGGCACCGCCGCGCACCAGGCCGACGCCGGCCCACAGGTTCGGCGCCACCTCCAGCTTATCGCGGTGGCCGCCGTGCAGCTCGGTCATCCGCGCCTGCCCGACGGAATCGAACCGCGAGAACGCCTTTTGCGCCGCGGCAATCGCGTCATCATCGATGTGCGCGATCAGACGGTCGGCAGCGGCCCACGCCTCCGCGGACGTCTCCCGCACGATGATGTGCAGGCGCACGCCGAAGGAGAGCTTGCGGCCGAAGGCATCGGCATGGGCCTTGGCATCGGCGATCTTGCGGGCCACCGCCTCCGGCGGCTCGCCCCACGAAAGATAGGCGTCGATATGCTCGCCGGCGATGCGGTGCCCGGCCTCCGACGAGCCGCCGAAATAGAGCGGCGGATGGGGCTGCTGCACCGGCGGATACAACAGCTTGCCATCCTCGATGGACATGTACTTGCCGCTGTAGGTCACGCTTTCGCCGGCAAGCAGGCGGCGCCAGATGTTCAGGAATTCGCCGGTCGCCTCATAGCGCTGGGCGTGATCCCAGAAGCAGCCGTCACCGCGCAGTTCCACCGGATCGCCGCCGGCCACCACGTTGATGAGCAGGCGCCCGCCGGAAAGCCGGTCGAGGGTCGCGGCCATGCGTGCGGCGAAAGCCGGCTCCGTCAGGCCCGGGCGCACTGCCACCAGAAACCGCAGCCGCTCGGTCAGAGGCACGAGAGCTGAGGCAATGACCCATGAATCCTCGCACGAGCGACCGGTCGGGATCAGAACGCCATAATAGCCCAGCTCATCGGCGGCACGGGCGATCTGGCTGAGATAATTGAGCGTAACGTGGCGCGCACCCACATCGCTGCCAAGATAGCGGCCGTCGCCGTGGGTGGGGATGAACCACAGCACATCGGCGGCAGTGGCCGGCGGCGGCAGATCGGGAAGGTCAGACATGGGGGGTCGGGTCCTGTCAGCAGGCACAAGGCAACCGGCGGCATGCGCGCCGGCCCGCATGTGATGTAGCCTGCCCTATAATCTATATTATAGATAGAAATATTGTTCTTTTTAAACCGCACGCGCCGGCAGCGTTTTCCGCCGCCGCGCGCGGCCATGGGTGCGTCAGAGACCCAGCCCGAGCAGGCGGTTGGCATTGGAGAACAGCACTTTCTCCAGCACGTCGTCGCGCAGCCCGAGACGCGCATAATCGTCAATGGACTGCTGCAGCGCCCGGAACGGATAGGAGGAGCCGAACGCGAACTGGTCGGACAGCGCGCCGTTGGCCGCCGCCACATAATGTTCAGTGCCCGGCTGGAAGATGTACATGTCCGGCACGATCGTCACGTTGGGATAGCGGAAGGCCACGCCGATGATCTCCAGCACGCGCGGCCATGCCCCGTGATGAACCACGATCTTCAGCCTGGGGAATGCCCGCGCGACCCGGCCGATGGCATCGGGATCGTTGAAGGAAAGGTTCGGCGTGGTCGGCCCGGTCATCAGGAAAACCGGCACGTCCCAGTCCTGGAGCGCATCATAGACGGGCAGCAGCAGGGAATCGTCGAAGGCGATGGCCGGGGCGCCGAAGGTCGGTTCCAGATTGACGGCCCGGAGGCCCAGCACCTACACCGCCCGCTCCGCCTCC
>DAIPYB010000511.1:0-2467 GCA_036782955.1 Pseudoxanthobacter sp.
ATTTCGGGCAGCAACGTGACCCGGCGCGATACAGTCCGGCCCTGCCGGCCGATGCTGCCGGCGGCGAGCGCATCAAGGCGCTTGCGATGCGCCATTATTGCCGCCGCCGGCCACCGTGCCCGGGCGGTTTCAACCGCTCCTTAAGCTTTCTCGCCCACCATTTACGATCAGAATCGCGTGTGTTTGCGTCCCCGGCCGCGCGCGCCGAAGGGTGCAAGACGAGAAATGGCGGGGACCTGCAAAGGTCCGACGAGGCCGAAGGAGCATCCGATGGAAAGAGGCGCCAGCCCTGCGGAACGGTCGGCCGCCTTCACCGAGGCGCCGGCGCAAGCACCGGCGCCGTCCAATGCCTTCGACGGCGGCCTCAATCCGGCGCTGGAGGCGGCATTTTCAGCCATCGGACGCGTCAGGGACGAACTCGCGCTGCTGCCCGGCGCCGGAAGCAACGATTCCCGCATCGAGATGGCAACCGCCGCCGACATCGTGGAAAGTCTGGCCGAGACGCTGGACCGCGACATCGAGGTGCTGCGCCGGCTGCGCGATGCCCTGACCGGGCCGATTCTGACTACCTTCACCGGCGCCCCCATGACCTCCGGCGACTTCGCGTCGGAGATCGTGGCCGTCATAGAACGCATCGAGCACTCCGAAGGCGTGGTGCGGGATATTTCCGCCACCCTCGCCGCGCACCGCTGCGACCTCGCCGCCGTGATCGCGGAGCCGCAGGCGCTGCCCGACGATGACGAACCGATGCCGGAGCGCGATATATTCGACCGCGCCGTCGTGGCCGCCACGCGCTGCGCGCTGGAGAGCGAGCGTCGCCTTGCGATCCTGCTGGCGGGCGTGGACGGCACCGCCGAGATCGCCCATGCCCACGGCGCCCCGGTTGCCGATGAAATGATCGCCGCCGCCGGTCAGGAACTGGTGCGCAGGGTCGGCGATCTCGGCATCGTCTATCGCCACGGGCAGAACGTGTTCGCCGTGCTGCTGCCGGACAGCAATCTTCGTCAGGCTGTCGCGGTGGCCGAGCACCTGCGCCGTTCCGCAAACGAACAGGTGATCGAGGCCGGCCCCGACGGCGTGGCGCTGGGCCGCCTTTCGCTTTCCATCGGCGCCGCGGCGCTGGGAGACGACGACAACACCGCTACCCTCATGGGCCGGGTCGCCGGCTGCCTGACGGAAGCGCAGTGGACCGGCGGCAACCGCGTCATCTGCGAGACGGATCCGGACTTCGATCAGGACCTGCGCCGCTCGTCCTGAAGCCTCGTATCATCAGCCCGCCGAACGGCTTCCGCGCCGTGCGGAAGGCCGCCCGGGCTTTTTCTCCCGGCCCGCCTGCGCCCGGATCGCGGCCTCATATGCGCGCCCGGCCCACGGCGCGAGGGAATCGGCATCCTCCGCAACGCCCTCCGGCGCCAGCCAGTATGACAGCGTGGTCGTGCGGGTGCTGCCGTCCTTCAGCCGCGAGACATAGCGGAACGGTGCGCTGCCGGCCGCGCGAAACACCGGCTCGGTTTCGGCATCGGCCTTCAGGTAGAGGTCGCCGTCGATCACGATGGCAACCATCAGGCCTCCGGCGAACACGCCCAGGCCGCCGAACATGCGGCGCACCGAGACCGATCCCAGACTGGCAAAAAGATCGCTGAAATAGCCGGCATCGGTCATGGCTCGGTCTTCCGGTTTGCGCACTGCCCGGACAATGCCGCGCACCGGGAAAAGCGGCAAGGGACGCGGGGTGCGCGCGGCCCCGGCCCTCTCACCCCCGGAAGCTGCGCCGCCATGCCGCCGGCGACACGCCGAAGGCGCGGCGGAAGTGCAGCCGCAGCGACTGGGCGGAGCCGAAACCGGCGAGTGCGGCGATGCGCTCCACCGAATGGCCGGTGCCTTCCAGCAGGCGCTGCGTCAGCGCCAGCCGCTCGCCGTGCAGCCACGCCGAAACGGTGGTGCCCGTCTGGCGGCTGAACTGGCGGGTGAAGGTGCGCCGGCTCATGGCGGCGCGGGCGGCCAGCGTGTCGATATCGTGCGGCTGGTCCAGCGTGGCGCGCACCCGGTCCATCAGTTCCGCAAGCCGCGACTGGCGAACCGTTGCCGGCATCGGCTGCTCGATGAACTGCGCCTGCCCGCCCTGCCGGTGGGGGGGAACCACCAGCCGGCGCGCCAGCGCATTGGCCGGCGCCGCACCGCACCGCTGGCGCACCATGTGCAGGCAACAATCGATCCCGGCCGCTGCACCGGCCGAAGTCAGCACCGCGCCGTCCTCCACATAGAGCACGTCCGGCTCCACCTTCACCGCCGGGTAACGCGCCGCGAAATCGGCCGCGTAGGCCCAGTGCGTGGTGGCGCGGCGCCCGTCCAGCAAACCCGCCTCCGCCAGCACATAAGCGCCGAGGCAAAGACCGACGACCTGGGCACCGCGCTCCGCCGCCGCCGCCAGCGCCGTCAGGAGCGCCTCCGGCGGCCGCTCGGAAAC
>DAIPYB010000512.1:0-2442 GCA_036782955.1 Pseudoxanthobacter sp.
ACGGCGCGGCGCCGATGGCCAACCCGGGCAACATCCGGCAGGCCATGAACCGCAGCGACCCGCGCCACCGTGGCCTTCTCGGGGCGGCATGGGCGCTGGGCTTTTTTGCCCGCTTCGCGGCGGGCGGAGCGCAAAGCGTGGCACTCGGCGCGCCCACCGGTCCCTTCGGGCTGGTCCATACCCAGCAGGACGGACCGCAGCCGTGGTTCGACGAGGCCGGCGGCTTCTTTCCCGTGTTTCATGTGCTGAAGGGTCTCGCGGCCCTTCAGGGCGCCCGGCGGCTTGCCGTCGCCACGCCGGATTTCATCGAGGCAATCGCCGCCGAACAGGCTGGCCGGTGCACGCTGTGGCTTGCCAACCGCTGGAGCCGACCGGCCGAAATCGCGCTCGACGGACCGGTTGCCGATGTCGCGGTGCTTGACGATGCCGCCTTCGTGGCCGCCGCGCGCGACGCCGATATCATCGAAACCCTGACACAGCCCCGCGGCGGGGGCCGGCTTTTGCTCGGCCCCTATGCCATCGCCCGCGTGCGCTTCCACTGAGACCGAGACTTTTTGAGGAAACGTCCCATGCATGTTCTCATCATCGGCGCCGCCGGCATGGTCGGTCAGAAGCTGACCCGGCATCTCGTGGCGGACGGCCATCTCGACGGCCGTCCGATCAGCGCGCTGACACTGGCCGATGTCGTGGCCGCGCCGCGCCCCGCCGGCTTCAGTGGCGCCACCGAGATCCTTACCGTCGATCTTTCCGCGCCCGAGACCGCCGAAACGCTGATCCGGGGCCGGCCGGACGCGATCTTCCACCTCGCGGCCATCGTGTCCGGCGAGGCGGAGGCCGATTTCGACAAGGGCTACCGCATCAATCTCGATGGCACCCGCGCCCTGTTCGAGGCGATCCGCCACGCCGGCCTTGCCGCGCCCTACCGGCCTCGGGTGGTGTTCACCTCGTCCATCGCGGTGTTCGGCGCACCCTTCCCGGATCGTATCGACGATGAATTCCTGCTGACGCCGCTCACCAGCTACGGCACCCAGAAGGCTATCGGCGAACTGCTGCTGTCCGATTATTCCCGCCGAGGCATCTTCGACGGCATCGGCATCCGCCTGCCCACCATCTGCGTGCGGCCGGGCCGGCCCAACAAGGCGGCCTCGGGTTTCTTTTCCAACATCCTGCGCGAACCGCTGAATGGCGAAGAGGCCGTGCTTCCGGTCTCCACCGACGTGCGCCACTGGTTCGCCAGCCCCCGCGCCGCCGTCGGCTTCCTCATCCATGCCGCCACTCTGGATCTCGCCGCCGTGGGGCCGCGCCGCAATCTCAGCATGCCCGGTCTTTCGGCCACGGTGGGCGAGGAGATCGAGGCCCTGAAGCGGGTTGCCGGAGATCGCGTCGCCCGCCTGATCCGCCCGCAGGCCGATGACGCCATCGCCGCCATCGTGGCCGGCTGGCCGCGCGATTTCGATGCCTCACGGGCGCTGGCACTGGGCTTCCGCGCCGAAGCCAGCTTCGACGAGATCATCCGCGCTCATATCGAAGACGAACTTGGCGGCCGCATCGCCGCCTGACCGCGCTCTGCCTGCCGGCGACCTTCCGCAATGCGGAGGGTCGCCGCTTTTTCTCCCTCTCCAACGGCTTCCGCCTGCAGGCGGATCGGGATTGCGTCCATGCCCACCATCGAAAACGCCGGCTCCGGAAAACCCGGAACCGGAAAGGTCGTTCTCGTCACCGGCGCCGGCACCGGCATCGGCCGGGCGGTCGCCCTCGGGCTGGCTGCCGCCGGCTACCGGCTGGCCGTCACCGGCCGACGCCGCGAACCGCTGGAGAATCTGCTTGCGGAAGCCGGCATCCCCGGGCTTGCCGTGACGGCCGACGTGACCGATCCGGAATCCGTCGCAGCCCTGTTCACGGCGGTGCAGCAGCACTTCGGCCGGCTCGACGTGCTTTTCAACAATGCCGGCGCCATTGCCCCGCCGGTCAATCTGGAAGACCTGACGCTTGCGCAGTGGAAGACCGTGCTCGACACCAACGTGACCGGCGTCTTCCTGTGCACGCAGGCTGCCTTTCGGCTGATGAAGGCACAGGATCCGCAGGGCGGGCGCATCATCAACAACGGCTCGGTGTCGTCCACCATGCCGCGGCCGAACTCCACGCCCTATGCCGCCTCCAAGCACGCGGTGCTGGGGCTGACCCGATCCGCCGCACTGGACGGGCGGAAATACAATATCGCCTGCGGCCAGATCGACATCGGCAACACCGAAACCCCCATGGCGGCGGGAATGAAACACGGCGTGCTGCAGCCCGATCTTTCCATCCGCGTCGAGCCGACCTTCGACGTCCGCCATGTGGTCGATGGCGTGCTTTACATGGCCGGCCTGCCGCCGGAGGCCAACGTGCTGCAGATGACGGTGATGGCCACCACCATGCCCCTCGTCGGGCGCGGCTGAGGCC
>DAIPYB010000513.1:0-2441 GCA_036782955.1 Pseudoxanthobacter sp.
GACCGCGCCTTTGCCTTTGCCGAAGAGCGCGACCTGATCGGCAAGGCCAGTGCCGAGGCCCGCGCCGCCATTGCCAGTCGTCTCCTGCCCCTGCGCCATCTGCACTGGGGCTCCAACATGAACATGACGGAGATCTGCCAGCGCGGCTGGGGCACGGCCATCACCGCGCCCAGCATCTTTTCCTCCGGCGACCATCTCGGCATGGCGCAGATCGTGAGCCGCATTGGCCTCGTGCTCGACGGCCAGACCGGTACCTCGCTCGACGAGGCCCACGGCATCTGGATGCAGGACGCGGCCTGGCAGGGCGCGCGCCGGCTGATCGAGGACAGCTTCGTGGAACGCGACTGGTTCCGCCTGCTGGTCATCCAGTCTCTCGGCGTCAATGCGGTGCTGTACCCGCTGGTCTACCGCCACTTCGACGCCGTCTGGCGCGACGCCGCCATCGCGGTCGCGATGCTGACCGAGTTCATGGCCGACTGGTCGGCCGAGGAAAGCCGCTGGACCGATGCCGTCATCCGCACGGTTGCCGCCGAGAACGATGCCAACAAGGCCCTCGTCAGTGCATGGGCGGGCGAAGCGATCGATCGGGCGGAGGAAGCCGCCAGCCAGCTTGCCGGTGGCGACGCGGCGCTGGCCGCCACCATCGCCGGCTCCGTGCGCACGCGCGCCCGCGGCCTCGGCCTCGCGCTCTGACACCCCCGCGATAAGGAGCCCCAAGATGGCGCAGGTAGCCTCCATAACCCTTCTGCAGAATGACGACGCCCGGCCGATCATCGAGGCCATTCTGGCCGACAATCCCGGCACCCGCGTTCTGACCATGCCCGGCGCGGTGAAACTGGACCGCGATCAGGAGATCATCGTCCACCGCGCCTCGGTCGAAGAGCGCCTCGGTCGAAGCTGGGAGCCGCAGGAGATCCAGCTCGTGCTGATTTCCATGGCCGGCAACCTCGACGAGGACGACGACCACTTCACCCTGAGCTGGCGCCGCTGAAACCCGACACGACCGCCGGCCCCGCCCGCTCCTGAACGAGGGCGAGAGAGCCGCGGCAACCACCGGAGGAACCCCACATGAGCGCAAAGAAGCTCGGCCTCAAGCAGCGCTATGCCCACATGACGCGCGGGCTGGACTGGGAAACCACCTACCAGAAGATGGAGGATGTGTTTCCCTACGATCGCTTCGAGGGTATCAAGATCCGCGACTGGTCGGCCTGGGAAGACCCCTTCCGCCTGACCATGGATTCCTACTGGAAATTCCAGGCCGAGAAAGAGCGCAAGCTCTATGCCGTGCTCGACAGTTTCGCTCAGAACAACGGCCAGCTCGGGCTGTCGGATGCGCGCTATGCCAACGCCATCAAGCTGTTCCTGACCGGCATTTCGCCGGGCGAATATCAGGCTCACCGCGGTTTTGCCTTCACCGGCCGGCATCTGCGCGGCGTCGGCCCGCGCGTGGCGGCCCAGATGCAGTCGCTCGACGAATTACGGCACCTGCAGACGCAGGTGCACACCATCAGCCATTACAACAAATATTTCGGCGGCCTCTCCGAGTTCCGCCACATGCATGACCGCGTCTGGTATCTCTCGGTCCCGAAGTCGTTCTTCGACGATGCCCGTTCGGCCGGGCCGTTCGAATACATGATCGCCATCGGCTTCGCCTTCGAATATGTGCTGACGAACCTGCTGTTCGTGCCGTTCATGTCGGGCGCTGCCTATAACGGCGACATGGCCACCGTCACCTTCGGCTTCTCCGCGCAGTCGGACGAAAGCCGGCACATGACGCTCGGCATCGAGGTCATCAAGTTCCTGCTGGAACAGCACCCCGACAACCTGCCGATCGTGCAGAAGTGGGTCGATAAGTGGTTCTGGCGCGGCTACCGGCTGCTGTCCCTCGTCGCCATGATGATGGACTACATGCTGCCGAAAAAGGTCATGTCATGGAAGGAAGCGTGGTCGATCTACTATACCGAGGCCGGCGGCTCGCTCTTCGAGGATCTGGCACGCTACGGCCTGCGCGTGCCGAAATATTCCGACATTGCCACGGCCGAGGCTGATCACATCTCCCACCAGAACTGGGCGATCTTCTACCAGTACAGCCATGCCGCGGCGTTCCACACCTGGATGCCGGATGCGGAGCATCTTGACTGGTTGTCGGAGAAATATCCCGACAGCTTCGACCGCTATTACCGGCCGCGCTGGGAGATGTGGCGGGAAATGGAGAAGGAGGGCAAGCGCTTCTATAATCCCGGCCTGCCACAGCTCTGTCAGGTCTGCCAGATTCCCATGGCCTACATGGAACCCGGCAAGCCGACGGAGATCGCCTTCCGCTCCGCGATCCACAAAGGCGAGCGCTACCACTTCTGCTCCGACGGCTGCCACGACATCTTCTGCGACGAGCCGGACAAATATGTGCAGGCGTGGCTGCCGGTGCACCAGATCTTCCAGGG
>DAIPYB010000514.1:0-2422 GCA_036782955.1 Pseudoxanthobacter sp.
AGAGCCACCCAGAAGGTGCCGTCGGACGCACGGTTGATGTTGTCGGGATAGCCCGGCAGATCGTCCACCACGACCGCCACCTGCCCCTTGCGCGGCCCGTCGAACCAGAAGCGCGAGATGCGGCAGGCCCATGTCTCGGCAAACAGCAGGGATTGCCCGTCTGCGACCATGCAGATGCCGTTGGGGAAGACGCGGCCGGTCAGGACCGTGCGGGTCGTATCGGTCTTCGGGTCATAGACGATGATGCGTCCGTTGCCGCGTGCCTCCAGCGCATCGACGGCCCAGTCGGAGACGCCATAGCGGATGGTCGCCTCGGAGAAGAACACCCGGCCGTCGGCGGCGATATCGAGATCGTCGGCCATGCGGATGCGGCTGTCGTCGATGATGGAGAACAGGCTGCGGTTCGTCTCGTCGGAAAGGCAGCGGATCTCGCGTTCCGGCGTGACCATGTAGAGCCCCATGCCGGCGACGCAGGCATGGAGGTTGTCCTTCGCATCGAAGGCGAGGCCCAGCGGAAAGCCGCCGAGGTGGACGAAAACTTCGGAGCGCTTGTAGTCGGGGGCGAAGAAGCGGACGATGTCGCCCTGCCGGCCGCCGGTATAGAGATTGCCGGCGCTGTCGAAGATCATGTCTTCCGGCCCGTCGAGGTCGCCGAGACCGATGGCCTCCACATCGCGGAAGCGGTCGTTGACGGCATAGGGCGAGGCGGAACCGGCGGACGTTTCCGGCGCTTCGGGCAGGTCGAACCATGTCGGCGAAACATAGACCCGCGACAGCAGCTTGTGGCGGTTCTTCAGCCAGCGGATATCCACCGCCACGGCAAGCAGCAGCAGCAGGCCAAGCACCAGCGGCGTCGAGCCGCTCGGCATGTTGAGGCGGATCAGGCTGTTGGTCACGAGCAGCACGATCACCGTGCCGATCAGCGCCTTGAAGACCGAGCCGCGACCGCCGCCGAGGCTGACGCCGCCGAGCACGACGGCGGTGAGCACCGTAACTTCGAGCCCGATGCCTGTATCGGGGCCGACGCTGCCGAGGCGGGCGGCGTAGAACAGGCCGCCGGCGGAGGCCAGCACGCCCGAGATGACATAGGTGAGGCAAATCGTGCGCCGCACCGCGATGCCGGCATTGTAGGCGGAGCGGCGCGAGCCGCCGACGGCCAGAATGTGCCAGCCGAAACGCATGCGGCTGAGAACGACATGGGCGACGATGGCGACGGCGACCAGCAGCACGAAATCGACCGGAATGCCGAACACGCTGCCTTCACCGAGGAAAAACCACGCGTCGGAATCCGTCATCGCCATGGCCACCTTGCGGGCATAGGCAAGAATGAGCAGATCCACGATGGCGCGCACCACGATCAGCATGGCAAGCGTGGTCAGGAAGGCGCGCAGGCGCAGGTAGCCGATCAGCACGCCATTGACGAGGCCGACCAGGGCGCCCGTCGCCAGAACCGCCGGCACCACCGCATAGAGCGGCCACTCCAGATAGTTGATCAGGGCAAGCGCGACGAAATTCGCCAGCGCGAACGTGGAGCCGATGCTGAGATCGATGCCCCCGGCCAGCATGACCAGAGCAAGCCCGATCGAAAGCAGCGCGACCTCGCCGAACTGGCGGGCGAGATCGGTAAAGCCGGCAATGCCGAAGAAGCCGGGAATGAGGCTGCCGAACAGGGCCACGGTAATGATCAGGAACGCGAACGGTATCGCGTTATCGATCCAGTTCTTGGACAGAATCTCGCCGAGGAGATGGTCCGGCACGAGGCGGTATCGCCACTTCGCATAGCTTTCGAAAGCGGACATGTGGGGGAACTCGTCGTCGGAGTGGGGCGAGCGAAGGCGGCCCGCAACAGCAGGTGCCGCCTTCTGGCATGGGGCCGGAGGCCCTCATGCCGCTGCCTGCCTGACCGGAATCGGTCAGAACGGCTGGTTGGCCACGTCTTCCATGGTCCAGCAGGAATTCGGGCGCAGGGTGGCCTTGGTCACGTCGCGGATCGGTGTGTAGATCGCATAGGGCGCCTGACCGGGCTCGAGATTGGCCTGCATCACCTGCACGATGGAATCCGTCAGGTCGCGGGCCTGATTGAAGGCGTCATAGCTGACATAGCCGCTGAAGGTGCCGTTGCCGATGGCATCGCACGCCGGCTTCTGGCCGCCGCCGTTGGTGAACAGCTTGATCTCGCCGGTCTTGCCGGCCTCGCGGATCGCGGCTGCGACACCGGCATCCATCACCTCCCACAAGCCCACGTAGGCACACAGATCCGGGTTCTGCTTGATCACCGTGGAAGCGACCGCGTGGGCCTTGGTTGCATCCCAGTCCGCCGCCTGGCTCGACACGACCTTGATTTCCGGGTGGCTGGCGAGCGTATCCTCGATGGCGCTCATGGTGATGGCGTTGTTGGGATTGGTCGGCGTGCCCTGCATGA
>DAIPYB010000515.1:0-2417 GCA_036782955.1 Pseudoxanthobacter sp.
GATCGGTGGGCGTAAGCGCGGAAAGGCGGCCGGTTGCGGCAGGGATGCCTTGCCTCGCGGCGACTAACAGGTAGAAGAAGGGCGGACGATGCAGCCCATCCGGGCTTAAGCGAGAGGACTTGCCCGATGGCCCAGATGGATTTGACCGGCGAACACCTCATTCCCGCCCCTCAGGCGCGGGTCTGGAAGGCGCTGACCGATGCGCAGTCCCTCAAGGCGGCGCTGCCCGGTTGCGAGAGCGTCACCATCGTGGCTGGCGCGCCCACGGCTGTCGTCACGGTCGAGGGCTTCTCGGGCACGCTGGTGCTGACGGACCTCAACGCCCCCGGCAGCCTGACGGTGGCCGTGGATGGCGAAACGCCGGACGGACCGGCGCGTGCCATAGCGGAAATCGATCTGGTGGCGGACGGCGACCGCACGCGGCTTATTTACCGGGCCGGACCCGACCTCGGCGGCGGCGGCGATTCGGCCGCGCTGGCGGTGGTCGATGCTTTCGCGGCCGGCCTCTCGGTCAGCCTCGGCGGCAGCATCAGCACGGCGGAGGAGATTCACTCCATCGCCGCGACCGGCGTGCCGGACGTCGACAAGCTGGTGGAGGAAGTGGAAGAGGCCGCGGAGGAAGCCGAGGAGAAGCTGGAGGTGGCCGCCGGCCGCGGCGCGCTCGGCGGGCCGATGGTATGGGGTTTTCTCGGCATTCTCGCAGTGGTGGTGCTGATCTGGCTTTTCCGCTGAACGCGGAGCCGGCGCAGGTGCAGGCGGGCGGGCAGGGAGCCCGCCCTTTTTTATTTTCGCTGCCCAGCGCCCGGCATCTGGTGTTTTCGCCGGGGCAAAAGCGCCGTAACAAAGGTGCTTCGCTCGCGATCGGCGCGGGCCGGATGCCCGCGGCCGCGTCGATGCGCCATCGCGGGCGGATGAGGACAGGCGATGGTCGCTGCGCTAACCGATGATCCGGTTTTCACCCTCAGCTGTGGGCCCGTGGAGATTTATCCGGCGGTCGCGCGCGCGCTTTCCAGCCCGGTGCATTATCATTACGATCCCGCCTTCCTCGGCTTCTATCAGCGCGTGCATGAAAAGGCTCAGACGGCACTGCGCACGCGCACGATGCCGGTGATCCTGCAGGGCGAGCCTGTGCTTGGGCTGGAAGCTGCCGCCGCTGCCCTGATTGCACCCGATGACGTGGTGCTGAATCTTGCCTCGGGCGTCTATGGCAAGCTGTTTGCGTTCTGGGCCGCGCGCTATGCGCGGGAGGTCATCGAACTCGACGTGCCGTTCAACGAGTCGATCCGGCCGGAGCAGGTCGAGGCCGCGTTCCGGGCGCGGCCGGATATTCGTGTCGTCTCGGTGGTTCACCACGATACGCCGTCCGCCACTATCAATCCGCTGAAGGCCATCGGCGAGATCGTGGCGGCCCATGGCGCCTACATGCTGGTGGATGCGGTGTCGTCGTTCGGCGGCATGGACGTGCATCCCGACGACAGCCATTCCGACCTGTTTGTCACCGGGCCGAACAAGTGCCTCGGCGGTTCGCCCGGCCTGACCATTGTTTCCGCATCCGCGCGCGCATGGGAAAAGATGAAGGCCAATCCCGCGGCGCCGCGCGCGTCCTTCCTGTCGTTGCTCGATTGGGAAGAGGCGTGGCGGGCGGACCGGGGCTATCCGTTCACGCCGTCGGTGGCAGAGATCAACGGCCTCGATGCGGCTCTCGACCTTTATCTCAAAGAAGGACCTGAAAAGGTCTGGGCACGCCACGCGCTGACGGCGCGGGCTTTCCGCGTCGGCATAAAGGCCATGGGGCTGGATCTGTGGGCGGCGTCCGAGGATATCGCCTCTCCCACGGCAACCGCCGTGCGCGTGCCGGAAGGGGTGAACGATCTGGCGCTGCGCACGGCCATCCGCGAGCGTTATGGCGTGATGATCTCGTCCGGCATGCGTGAGACGGCCGGTAAGCTGGTGCGGGTGGGGCACATGGGCCCCAGTGCGCGACCGCTCTATGCGGTCATCGGGCTCAGCGCCCTCGGCGGTGCCTTCCGCGCGGTCGGGCATGCGGTCGATATCGGTGCCGGCACCGAGGCGGCGATGGCCGTCATCGACGCGGCCTTGTGAGGAGAGACGGCCGCTCGTCGCTCAAGACGGTTGGTCAAGAGGCAGCAGGCAAACATAAAGCCCCGGGGCGCGTGGCGCCGCCGGGGCTTTTCTGTCTCTCGCTCAGCCGGCGGCACCGCCGCCGGCATGGGCTTTGCGTCAGCGCCGGCGCGGCGGCGGACGGCGGGCCGGACCACCGGCGGACGGCGGCGGCGCGCCAGTCTTGTGGCGGAAGTTGATGCGGCCCTTGTCGAGATCGTAGGGCGACATCTCCACCGTGACGCGGTCGCCGACCAGCGTCTTGATGCGGTTCTTCTTCATGCGGCCCGCCGCGT
>DAIPYB010000516.1:0-2416 GCA_036782955.1 Pseudoxanthobacter sp.
CTCCTGTTCTCGATACCACGTCCGGTTCGGTTCTTCGTCACACCGTGGCCTCCCGTAGGCCATGCCTGCGACGCGGGTTCGCGCGCGCCGGTGCGGTCCCGGAAAGCGATGGCGGGCCGCACCCGAGGCCGCATTCCTGCGGCCGGGCGACCAATGCCGACAGCCCGGCCCTGCACCGTCTCTTGCACGCGGCAGCCACTCTGGCGGGCTGATTTCGGGCCGCTGATACAATTCCCGCCATGGCCAGATATGGCCGCCGGCAAAGGAAAGCGCGATTTTCCGCGCGCCGCACGCTTCCCCGCTCCGAATGAAAATCGCCTCTGGCGCGCGGCCAGCGCCGTGCCCGCTCCGCAAGAGGGGCAGGACGGCTCTCCGCCCGCGTGCCTGCGCACCCGGTGCAGCGAAAAGGCCGGGCAGCAGTCCGTCTCGGAGCCGGGAGAACGTGCCTGCCAACGAAAAAAGAGACACTGCCAATCGGACTCATGCATGAAACTGTCTGCTCCTGATCTCGGCCCCGCCACCAGACGCCGGCTTCGCCTCTCCGCCTTTGCCCTTGTCGGGCTCATGGCCGGCGTCATCCTGAGTTTTCTGATCGGGAATTGGGTGATCGCGAGCGACAGGAACATCGAGAACTTCAATCTCGCCCGCCAATATGTCGACGATGTCGATGCCGTCGATGACGAGGCGCTCGGCACCCTGCAGAAGATCAACGACCTGACGCTGGAGCACTGCTCCGACGCGGAACTGGCCGTGCTGCGCCAGATGGTCGTCAATTCCCGCTTCCTGAAGAGCGCGGCCCGTTTCCAGGGCGATACCATGCCCTGCAACAGCCTTGTCGGCCGGCTTCCGGCCACGACCAAGCCCGTCATCTCGCCCGATTTCGAAACGCAGCACGGCTACGGCATCTATATCGATGCGCCGCTGACCGGAATTCCGGGCGCGCGCGGCGTCATCATCCGCCACAAGAACGCGTCCGTCGTGATCAACAAGAGCGCGTTCTTCTCCTCGTTCAGCGATCCGGATGTCGATGCCATTCTGGCCATCGACACCCATGACGGCGGCGTCGTGACGATCCGGGCGGGCGAACTGATCTCCACCCCCGTTTCGACCCGCCTTGCCACCGGCGTCCCGGCGTGGATCGACGGCGAGCGCCACGAGGTCGCCTGCTCCAGGCGCTACCCGCAATGCGTCATCGCCCGCATGACGGTCACGAACTCTGCCCGGCAGGACAACATCCTGCTCAGCTTCGCCTTCATGGGCGCAATCGCCGGCCTCGCCTCCGGCGTGGGAACGGGCGTTGTCGTGGCCCAGCGCGGCTCGCTCGGCAACCGCCTGCGGACCGCCCTGCGCGGCGGCGAAATCTCGCTCGTCTACCAGCCCGTCGTGAGCCTGTCGGACCGCAAGATCGTCAGCCTTGAAGTTCTGGCGCGGTGGCGCACCGCGGACGGGGAATATATCCGGCCCGATCTCTTCGTCGCCGCAGCGGAACAGAACGGCCTTATCGTCGAGCTGACCAAATATGTCATCCGCCATGCGCTGCGGGAAATGGCGCCACTGCTGCGGCAGCGGCCGGAACTCAGCATCGCCGTCAATATCGCGGCGGAAGATCTTCTCATGCCGGATTTCTGCGACTTCGTGGCGAGCCTGTGCGACTTCCACCAGATCGCACCCCATTGCCTGAACTTCGAGATAACCGAGCGCTCCACCATCGAAATGGACCACCTGCGCGAAGGGATCAACAAGCTCCGCGCGGCAGGACATGGGATCTATATCGACGATTTCGGCATCGCCTACTCAAACCTGTCCTATCTGGTCGACCTGCATGTCGATGCCATCAAGCTCGATCGCGCCATCACTTCCAGCATCTGCGGCGGCGGCAAGGGGGCCATCGTTGCTGCCAAGATCGCCGGCATGGTTGCCGACCTGAACATGAACATGGTGGTCGAAGGCATCGAGACCGAGGAACAGGCGGCCTATTTCTCCTCGCTCCCCGGCGCCCTGCGCGGGCAGGGGTGGCTGTTCGGAAAGCCGGCGCCGGCCGGCACGCTGATGCCGACGCTGCTGCCCGACAGCCAGCATCGCCGCGAAAGCTGAGGCCCGCGCGGTCGTTCCGGCGCCGCCGCACCGGCCGGCGGCGCCCTTCCCGGCCCGCGGGCGTCAGCGGCTGAGAACGCCGATCTTCGCAACCAGTTCCGATTGCCGGTTGACGCCGATTTTCGGGAATATCCGCTTGAGCACCACGCGTGCGGTACCCTCAGTAATGCCGAGCTCGCCGGCCGCCTCTTTCACGGTCTTGCCGGCAACCAGCACCGAAGCCAGCCGGGCCTCGCTTGTGGTCAGGCCATAGATGCTGCGGATGATGGTGGGATCGACGGCATGATTGTGGTGCAGGGGCTTGGCCAGCACGAGCACATTG
>DAIPYB010000517.1:0-2403 GCA_036782955.1 Pseudoxanthobacter sp.
GCCGGCCGGGTTGCGGTTCTGCCGCGGCGTCACTGGCTGGCCCAGAGAATGCGGGCCATCCAGTCCACATCCGTCAGCGGCAGCACGCGCGGAGCATGTTCCGGGTTGAGCGAATGCAGTTCCACCGTCCGCGCCGTGATGCGGTGCAGTACCTTGGCCATCACTTCGCCCTCGTTGGTGCGCACCACCACGCGGTCGTTGCGGCGCACGCTTGCCGCGCGCGAAACGATCAGCACGTCGCCGTCGCGGTAGGCGGGCATCATCGAATCGCCCGTCACTTCCAGCGCGAACACCATGTCGTCATTGGCGGAGGGAAAGGGAATTTCGTCCCAGCCTGTTCCGGCGGGATAGCCGCCGCTGTCGAAGAACCCGCCCATGCCCGCCTGCGTCATGCCCAGAAGCGGCACAGAGCGCTGTACCGGCAACTGGTCGCACGGCGGTTCCGGTTCGCTGCCGAAGAAGCTGGCGGCATCGGTGCCGGTTGCCTCCAGCACCTTGGCGATGGATTCGGTGGAAGGCCAGCGCGGCCGGTCGCCGGCATGGCGCTTGGACTTGTTAAAGGTCGTCGGATCGAGGCCGGCGCGGCGGGCCAGCGCCGACGGCGTCATGCCGTGGCGGGCGGCCAGCGTGTCCAGAGCCATCCAGATTTGCTCGTGGGTGAGCATCGGCTCCTCCATGCGCCGTTCGGCGGGCAAGCGCGCCGGGCGCCTCTTTTGCGGGGCACAGCCACGGACGTGACGCAAGGACCGCGCGACACGATGCCGGGCCACCTGTGCGACAGCGGACCGGGTGAGGGTCCGTAAGCGCCGCGAACGCAAGGGACAGGAATTTATCCCTTGTTTTCTGTCTGATTATCGCCCGTTTCGCTCTCTGTCCAGTGATTGTATCGCTCGCATCCGCAGGGAGGCGGCGGTGAAGCGGACGGATTTCCTCTCAAGCGCCCTCGCCGCACGATTGATCGCGGCCGCGAAAGCTGACACTGGAGGGGCTATCGGGATTGCGGGCGAAGCGGGCGGAGCGCGGAATGACGGCAGGCACCATCTATAAGATCGCCGGCACGGAGGAATGGGCTGCTGCGGCGGAGACGGGCGTTTTCGCCGGCGCGGCGGTCGATCTGGCGGACGGCTACATCCATTTCTCCGATGCCGGGCAGGTGCGCGAGACGGCGGCGCGCCATTTCGCCGGGCGCGACGATCTGCTGCTGGTCGCCGTCGATACCGGCGCGCTCGGGGCGGATCTGAAGTGGGAGCCCTCGCGCGGTGGCGCGCTTTTCCCGCATCTTTATGGCATTCTGCCCCTGAGCGCGGTTCTGCGCGTGGCGCCGCTGCCGCTTGGTGCCGACGGGCACCATGATTTCACGGGGCTGTTATGATCGATCTCTATCGCGGGCTCGCCCGCCGGGCGCTGTTCTGTCTGGAGGCGGAAAAGGCACATCGCCTTTCGGTTGCCGCGCTGGCGGCCGGGCTCGCCCGCCTGCCGGCGCCGCGCCGCGATCCCGCGCTGGCGCAGACGCTGTTCGGGCTTGAGTTTCCCAATCCGCTCGGCATGGCGGCCGGCTATGACAAGGATGCCGAGGTGCCCGATGCGGTGCTCGGCCTCGGCTTCGGCTTCACCGAGGTCGGCACCCTGACGCCGCTGCCCCAGCCCGGCAATCCGCGCCCGCGGCTGTTCCGTCTGGTGGAGGACCACGGCTTCATCAACCGCCTTGGCTTCAACAATGGCGGCCATGGCGCGGCTTATGCCCGCCTGCTCGCCCGGCGCGGGCGGCCGGGCATTGTGGGGGTCAATGTCGGCGCCAACAAGGATGCGTCCGACCGTATCGCCGACTACGTCACCGGCATCGAGCGTTTCGCGGCGGTGGCGAGCTATTTCACCGTCAACGTGTCGTCGCCCAACACGCCGGGCCTGCGCGATCTGCAGGCCCGCGCCGCACTGGAGGAACTGCTCGCCCGGGCGCTGGAGACGCGCGATGCCGCCACGGCGTCCGTCGGGCGCCGGGTGCCGGTGCTTCTGAAGATTGCCCCCGATCTCGACGAACACGGGCTTGACGACGTAGCCGAGGCCATCGATGGCAGCGGGCTCGACGGCCTGATCGTTTCCAATACCACCATCTCGCGCCCGCCGCTGCGCTCGCCCCATGCGCGGGAGACCGGCGGACTTTCCGGCCGGCCGCTGTTTACACTGGCCACGGTGACGCTGGCGAAAATGCGCCGGCGTGTCGGCCCGGCGCTGCCGCTGGTGGGCGTGGGGGGCGTCGATTCGCCCGAGACCGCATTTGCCAAGATCGCCGCGGGCGCCAGTCTGGTTCAGGTCTACAGCGGTCTCGTGTACGAGGGGCCGGACCTGATCGGCCGCATCCTTGCCGGCCTGTCTGGCGAGGTGAAGCGGCGCGGCTTGTCGTCG
>DAIPYB010000518.1:0-2387 GCA_036782955.1 Pseudoxanthobacter sp.
GGCACGTTCGGGTTTGCCGAGCAATTGTCGGAGGTGTCGCTGGCCTGCCGGCAGATCGGGCCGATCCGGTTCCGCAACCGCAGCGGACAGGGCGACGTGGTGTTCCGCGAGGGGCGCTCGTTCATGTTCAAGAAAGTGCAGATCGTGCGCGGCTGCGACGCGCGGCGCAATGTGCTGGTCTATATGGCCTATTCGGACAAGCTGATTGAAGGCAGCCCGAAGAACTCCACCTCCTCGGTGCCCATCATGCCATGGGGCGCGGGCGAGCCGCCGCGCTGCGCCGACTGGCTGGAGGATTGAGCCGGCGGAGGATCGTGCCAGTGGCAGGCGTGTGCGGAAGATTGGTGCGGCCGGGCGTGGCCGCGCGCATGGTGCGCAGCGTGATGCTGGCGGCGCTGGTGGCGGCTGCAGTTCCGGCCGTGAGCGGCGGCGCGGTGGCGGCAAAGCGTCCTCCGGCGCAGAGCGAGGCGCCGGGCCGGCCGGGCGACCGGCTTTATGTCGTGATCGACAGCCACGAACCGCCGTTGTTCTCGCGCGCGCTGCGCACAGCCGGCGACTTTCTCGCCGGCGGGAAAGGGCGCATCTTCGAGATTGTCCTGACCGGGCGCGGCATTCTGCTGGCCATTCCGGGCAGCACCATCGCCCAGAAGGATTATATAGACGTGCGCCGGGCGCACCCCGATCTGCGCGTGCTGGTGTGCAAGGAAACGGCGGACGTTCTGCAGAAGGCGAACAAGCGCCGGGTTCCCTATCTGCCGGGTGCGCGCGTCGCGTCGTGTGCGGGCCTGCGGGAAACATATGCCAAGCAGGGCTTTCAGCGTGCCATGGGCTTCTGAGCACGGCTCAGGGTGCGCGGGCCGCGGCCGGTCCGGCGATCAACGGGAGAACAGGTTGCCTCTGCATCTCATCAAGCTCTGTGTCGGTGCCGAGTCGGTGGTGGATCTGCACGACTGGATCACCGAGGTCACGGCAAGCGGCGCCGAGCAGGTGCACACCACGCGCATGGTGCCGAAGCGGGCGGATGAACTGCTCGATGGCGGCTCGCTTTACTGGGTCATTCGCGGCGCGGTGCAGGCCCGTCAGCGGCTCGTGGATATCCGCCCCTTCACCGGCGATGACGGCATCGGCCGTTGCCATCTGGTGCTCGATCCGGCGCTGGTCGAAACCCAGCGCCAGCCGCGCCGTCCATTTCAGGGCTGGCGTTATCTCGACGACAAGGATGTACCGCGCGACCTCGCGGCCGGCATCTCCGCCACCGGCGATGAAATGCCGGCCGAATTGCGGGCTGAACTGATGGAACTGGGCCTGCTGTGAGGGCTGGTCCGGCAACGCGCGGAAAGACGGCACGCGGGAGGCATGGCGCAGGATGAGCGACCGGAAAGACCGCTTCGTAACCCCGCAGCGCCCTGCCGGGCAGCCTTCCGCGCGCGGAGAGGTGGCAGCTTTTCTCGATGCCGCCCGCCGCACCGCGCCGGCTGCCACGGGCGCTGCCGGGCGGCTGATGTTTGCCCTTGATGCCACCTTCAGCCGCCAGCCGACATGGGATATGGCGCAGAGCCTGCAGGCGGAGATGTTTACCGAGGCCGGGCGCCTCGGTGGGCTGATGGTGAAGCTCGTCTATTTCCGCGGGCTGGATGAATGCGCCGCGAGCCGCTGGGTTGCCGACGGCACGGTTCTGGCCGGAATGATGGGTCGCATCGATTGCCGGGGCGGGCGAACCCAGATGGCGCGCGTGCTGCGCCATGCCGTGTCCGAACGCCGGTCATCGTCGCTTCAGGCGGTGGTCTATGTCGGCGATGCCATGGAGGAAGACGCCGCCGAGGTGCTGGCGCCGGCGGGCGAACTGGGCCTTTTGGGGGTACCGGTCTTTCTGTTTCAGGAAGGCAGCGATGCCGTGGCGGGGGAGACTTTCGCGGCCATCGCCCGCCTGACACGCGGTGCCCACATCGCCTTTGGTCCCGGTTCCGCCGCCGACCTGCGCCGGCTCCTGCGGGCAGTCGCCATTTTCACCGCCGGCGGTCATGCCGCCCTGACGGCGCGTGCCCGTGACGGCGACCCGGGCGCCCGCCTCCTCCTCGGGTCCATGCCGTCCCGCTGATTTTACCGCCTCTTTCCCGGTAGCCTTGAGGCGATGGAAAAGTGTAAGCTCGATCATCGTGTTGCAGGAAGACTGTTCCCCGCGCGTGCGGGGATGAACCGCTGGGATGCGGGTTGCGGGGCAGATGTTCCACCTGTTCCCCGCACGTGCGGAGATGAACCGGATGACGACGTTGGGGCGTCTGGCTCTCTGTTATTACCCGGTGTTCGCGGGGATGGAGCGCATGTTGCCGCTTTAATGGTCGCGCTACCAAATCGACTCCGGTTCTGAAGGGCGCGCAGATGGTTGG
>DAIPYB010000519.1:0-2385 GCA_036782955.1 Pseudoxanthobacter sp.
ATGGTTAAGGCTTCATTGCCGGATGGCCGGGCGACGGCATAGAGTAAGGCCAGACAGACTTTGTCTCTTGTCGAGTTTGGCCACGGGGATTAAACCCGGCTCAGAGGCTGCCGCGACAGGCTCGGACCTGCCATAATTCGGCCCTGCGATGACGTGCCCGAGTCACGATGCGCTCCAGCCATGACATATTCCCACCACGACACGACGATGAGTTGAGCCACGATGAACCAGCCGATCTCCGCTTCGCCGTCCGACACTCCCGCCGGCACAGTTGCCGTACCGGCGGTTGCCTCCGCCCTGAAGACGATGGACACCGAAATCGTCGGCATGCAGGCCCTGCGTGAGAAGCTGGCAAACGGACTGGGCGAGGTCTTCACTTCCGCCGTCGAGCTGATCTCGCGCACGCGCGGCCGTGTCATCGTGACCGGCATGGGCAAGAGCGGACATATCGGCACCAAGATCGCCGCCACGCTCGCCTCCACCGGCACGACGGCCTCCTTCGTGCATCCCGCCGAAGCCAGCCATGGCGACCTCGGCATGATCACCAACGACGATGTGGTGCTGGCGCTTTCGTGGTCGGGCGAGACGGTGGAACTGGCCTCTATCGTCGGCTACGCCAAGCGCTTCCGCGTGCCGCTCATTGCCTTCACCTCGCGTGCCGATTCCGCTCTCGGCCGGGCGGCCGATTATCTGCTGACGCTGCCGATCACCGGCGAGGCCTGCCCCCACGGCCTTGCGCCCACCACCTCCACGACGCTGCAGCTGGCACTGGGCGATTGCCTTGCCATTGCGCTGCTTGAGGCGCGCGGTTTCACGGCGCAGGATTTCCGCGTCTACCACCCCGGCGGCAAGCTGGGTGCCAGCCTGAAGCTGGTGCGCGACCTGATGTATACCGGCGCACGGCTGCCGCTGGCCCCCGTCGGCACGAAGATGAGCGAAGCCATCCTGACCATCACGGGAAAGGGCTTCGGCTGCCTGGGCATTACCGACAGCGAGGGTTGTCTGGTGGGCGTCATCACCGACGGCGACCTGCGCCGCAGCATTTCCGGCGATCTGCTGGAGCGTCGCGTCGAAGCCGTGATGAATGCGCATCCGCACACCATCACGCAGGGCGTTCTGGCCGCCAGCGCCCTTGAGACGCTGAATGCATCGGCCATCACCTCGCTGTTCGTGGTCGAAGACTCCCGCCCGATCGGCATCATTCACATGCACGACCTGCTGCGCATCGGCGCCGCCTGATACCGCCGGCTTTCAGAGCCAGCCGGCCAGTTCCCGCCGCACCACGGCCTCCAGCACGGCCAGTCCGGCGGGCGTGTCGTTGAGGCACGGCAGGGCCGCGAAATCGATGCCGCCATTTTCCCGGAAGATGGCGGCATTTTCGACGCCGATTTCCTCCAGCGTCTCAAGGCAATCGGCCACGAAGCCGGGCATGACCACGGCAAGTCGCCGGATGCCCTGCTGCGCCAGCGCCTCGACGGTCTTGTCGGTATAGGGTTGCAGCCACTCCGCGCGCCCGAACCGCGACTGGAAGGTAAGGCGCAGGCGCTGCTCGCTCCAGCCCAGCCGCTCACGCAGGAGCCGCACCGTAGTCCGGCACTGGTCGGCATAGGGATCGCCCTTGGCGACATATTCCACCGGCACGCCGTGGAACGAGGCCAGCACCACCTCCGGCTCGAAACCGAGCGTTGCCAGATGCCCCTCGATGGAGGCGGCCAGCGCCTCGATATAGACAGGATCGGCATGCCAGTCAGGCGCGGTGCGCAGTGCCGGTTGCCGCCGCATCGCCTTGAGGGCATCGAAGGCAACGTCGTTCACGGTCGCCGTGGTGGCGGCGGCATATTGCGGATAAAGCGGCACCACGAGAACGCGGTCGCAGCCGTGCGCGGTCAGTTGCTCCAGCCGGCCGGCCACGTCCGGCTGACCATAACGCATGGCCCAGTCCACCACCACCTCCGGCGTGCCGGCAAACGCGCCCGCCAGCTTCTCGGCCTGCGAGCGGGTAATGGTCACCAGCGGCGCCTCGTTGCGCTCCCGGTTCCAGATCGCCGCGTAGGCCTTGCCGGAACGCGGGGGTCGGGTGGAAAGGATCACCAGATTGAGAAGCGGCAGCCAGAGCCAGCGCGGCACCTCGATCACGCGCCGGTCGGAAAGAAACTCCCCGAGATAGCGGCGCATGGAACGGTAGTCCGTGCCCGCGGGCGAGCCCAGATTGACTATCAGAACGCCGATCCGTCCGCCGGTCGCAGCCGCCATCGTCACCATCACATGTCTCTGACCGGCCGCCCCGCGGTCGGTTCTGTCACCCTGCGGCCCTTGGAGTGGCACCCGCCTGGACAGTCTCAATAGGGCCGCGACGGGCGGCGGGCGAGTATGGCCGCCAGAACG
>DAIPYB010000520.1:0-2369 GCA_036782955.1 Pseudoxanthobacter sp.
GCGCCTGGTCTCCGTCTTGGAGATTTCCCCCAGCGGGAAGCGCACGAAGGAAAGCTGGTCGCGGGTGGTGGCAAACAGGAAATAGCTCTGGTCGCGGTCGGCATCGGCCGGCCGGAAAAGTCCCCGGCCCGAAGCGGTGGCGCGGGTGGAAACATAATGCCCGGTGACGAGGGCATCGGCACCGAGATCGCGCGCGGTCTCCAGCAGGTCGGAGAATTTCACGGTCTGGTTGCAGGCCACGCAGGGCACGGGTGTTTCGCCAGCCAGATAGCTGTCGGCAAAATTCTCGATCACGGCGTCGCGGAAGCGCGCCTCCATGTCGAGCACATAATGGGGAATGCCGAGGCTGTCGCAAACGCGGCGGGCATCGCGGATGTCGCGGCCGGCGCAGCAGGCGCCGGGACGATGGGTGGCCTCACCATGGTCATAGAGCTGCAGCGTGACACCGACCACGTCGTAGCCGGCGGCCTTGGTCAGCGCCGCGACGAGCGAGGAATCGACGCCGCCGGACATGGCGACGACCACCCGGTGGTCCTCGGGGCGGCCCGGAAGATCAAGATCAATCCGCATTGTGGTCTCGGACATGATTCTTCCCGGTCCGTCACTCGTGCCGGCACGGGCACGGCAACCTCTGAAACTCTGCAGCACAACCGCTCTGCCGCGCGGGCCACCCGGCACTGCCGCCAGCCCGCAGGGCAAACTTCGTCCCGGACGCGACCGATTCTCCAGCCTGCATCCGCCAGCGCCGCGCGGGGGCTGCGTTATCCGGCACCGCCAGATTTTCCGCAACTATAACCGAACGGCCCGGCGCCGTCCAAGGCACAACGCCCGGCCCGCGGTCACAGAAAAGCGCGCGACACGCGCGGCTTCCCGCCCGCCCGGTCGCCTTGCTTCCCTGAAATGGGGCCGGGGGGCTGCGGCGGCAAGCCCCGACTGAGACGGCTTTGTACGAAAACCGCCGGAAGAACCGGAGGGTTTAGGCGATTTTTAAGTCCCGGCCCCTACTGTCTTCGTCGAAAGGTCGCGTTGCGTAGTGAGAGTTCGATGACCGATCAGGTTCGTCCCCGTGTGCGTTATGTCATTGGCCCCGATGGAAGTCCGCTGACGATTGCGGATCTGCCGCCCGGCAACACCCAGCGTTGGGTGATCCGCCGGAAGGCTGAGGTCGTCGCTGCTGTCCGTGGCGGTTTACTTTCTTTGGAAGAAGCATGCCGTCGTTATACTCTGACGGTCGATGAATTCCTGTCCTGGCAGGCGCTGATCGATCGCCATGGTCTTGCGGGCCTGCGTGCGACCCGCATTCAGGAATATCGCGGCTGACAACAGTTTCCTCCCGGCATCCTGACGGATGCAGGGAGGGACTGGCTGTTCGCGTCAGCGGCGCGGTCTTCCGCCCTCGGGTTGCTGCCGGCATTGACCTGCCGGAGAGGCATGACTTCCGATTCATTTTCAGGGCTTTGCCCACATTGCCTGAGAGATCGCTTCAGATCTGCACAGGTGTCGCGGCTTCGCGGGTGCACGGCACCCGGCCTGCAACGAAATCAGGGGCCCGGTCCGCCGCGCTGGCGGCGACCGGGCCTTTTTCGTTTGCTTTTCAATGCGTCGCGCCGGTCTCCTGAAGGCGGGGCCCGACAACGCGGCTCGCCGGCCTCTGGCAACGCTGCAACAGGGCAACGAAATCACCGCGCCTGCGGTTCTCCCCGTTGCGGCCGGCGCGGCCGATTGCGACTCTGGCGGCGGAAGATCGCATCCGTGCCGCATTGTGCGCAAAGACAGGGTTCCGGCCCTGCCTCGCCGGCACACGAGTGCCGGTCATTCCGCTCCGGGCTGCGGCCGGGTTCTGGTGCGGCGCCGGTGGGTCCGCACGGCAGATCCGTCCCCGCGCCGTTCAGCTTTCATGGAACCTGCGACGATGTCGTTGCCTCTGCTTGCCCTGTCGCTTGCCTCATTCGGTATCGGCACGACGGAATTTGTCATCATGGGCCTGTTGCCGGAGGTCGCCGCCGATCTGGGGGTGAGCATTCCGCAAGCGGGGCTGCTGGTGACCGGCTATGCCATGGGCGTCGTTGTCGGCGCGCCCATCGTGACCGCACTGACCAACGGACTGCCGAGAAAGGCGACGCTGATCGGCCTGACCACGATGTTCATTCTGGGCAATTTCCTGTGCGCCGTCGCGCCCGGCTATGCCTTTCTGATGGCCGCCCGCGTGGTGACGGCGTTCTGCCACGGGGCCTATTTCGGCATCGGCGCGGTGGTGGCCGCCGGTCTGGTGCCGAAAAACCAGCGTGCCCGCGCCATGGCGCTGATGTTTGCGTGGCTCACCATTGCCAACATTCTCGGCGTGCCGGCCGGAACCGCGCTGGGGCAGG
>DAIPYB010000521.1:0-2368 GCA_036782955.1 Pseudoxanthobacter sp.
ACACCAATCAGGTCGGCGGCGTGATGAAGCTGAAGGCCTATGACGACATGTATCTTTATGTCACCCGCGCCATGGACCCGCGCGTGACGGATTACCTGCGTCTGGCCCGGGAAAGCGCCATCGAATATCACGACCTCGCCGAAAGCCGGCGCGGTGTGCAGACGGCCTTTGCTCTCGTCTATGTCGGCATCACGCTCGTTCTGCTGGTGGCGGCCGTCTGGCTTGGCTTTGCCTTCTCCAACCGGCTGGTGTCGCCCATCCGGCGGCTCATCAACGCGGCCGATCAGGTGGCGCGCGGCAATCTCAATGCCCGTGTGTTCATCCGCCCGCAGGATGGCGATTTTGCCCATCTCGGCCAGACCTTTAACACCATGACCACCCAGATCCGCTCGCAGCGCGACGATCTTCTGGCCGCCAACGATCAGATCGACCGCCGCCGCCGCTTTACCGAGGCGGTGCTTTCCGGCGTCACCGCCGGCGTGCTCGGTGTGGATGAGGCCGGGCGGATTTCGCTCGCCAACCGCTCAGCCGAGGCGCTTCTGGGGCTGACTGCGGACGATATCGGAACCCGTCCGGTGGGAGAGGTGGTGCCGGAACTGGCGCCCATTCTGGCAACCTCGCGTTCCGGCCACGGCGACTGGAGCCGGCAGGGCCAGATCGTGCTGATCCGTGAGGGACGCGAGCGCACTATCGCCGTGCGGGTGACGGACGACCGCTGGCGCGACAGCGCCCGGCAGGGTCTCGTCATCACTCTCGACGACATTACCGATCTGGTGAAAGCCCAGCGCACCGCCGCGTGGGCGGATGTCGCCCGGCGCATTGCCCATGAGATCAAGAATCCGCTGACGCCGATCCAGCTTTCGGCGGAGCGCATCCGCCGCCGCTATGGCAAGCGCATCGAGGATGACCGTGCGGTGTTCGACCAGTGCGTCGACACCATCGTGCGGCAGGTGGGCGATATCGGCCGCATGGTGGATGAGTTCTCCACCTTCGCGCGGATGCCGAAGCCGGTGTTCGAGCCGCGCGATCTGACCGAGAACGTGCGCGAGGCGGTGTTCCTGCAAAGTGTCAGCCATGCCGATGTAACGTTTGCGACCCATTTTCCCGATACCCCGCTGGTCGGCCTGTTCGACCACCGGCAAATGGGGCAGGCCATTGCCAACGTTGTCAAAAACGCGGTGGAGGCAATCACCGGCGCGCCGCCCGGCGCGCGCGGCGACGAACCGGGGCGGGTGGATGTCTATGTCCGCCGCGAGGATGACACCTTCGTCGTGGATGTGATCGACAACGGCCCCGGCCTGCCGCACGAAAACCGCACGCGCCTGCTGGAGCCCTACATGACCACGCGCGAAAAGGGCACCGGGCTGGGCCTTGCCATCGTCGGCAAGATCATGGAAGAGCACGGCGGGCATATCGAGCTGCTCGATGCGCCGGCGGTTGCTCAGGGCGGACACGGCGCCTGCGTGCGCCTCGTGTTCCGTGCGCGCGCCGGAACTTCCCCCGCGGAGGCCGGCTCCGCAACACCGCCTGCCGCCGAACCCGCCCCGACCGGGGCGGTAGGCGGCACTCCGCCGGCCGCGACGGAGCCGTCCGCCGCCGCTTCCGTTCCTTCGTCTCAGCAGCAGTCAAGTGATAGCCATGGCCTCTGACCTCCTTATCGTTGACGACGAGGCGGATATCCGCGAACTCATCGCCGGTATCCTCGATGACGAGGGCTACAACACCCGCACGGCCGGAGACAGCGACAGTGCGCTGGCCTCTATCGGCGAGCGTCGGCCATCCCTGATCATTCTCGACATCTGGCTGCAGGGTAGCCGGCTCGACGGGCTGGCCCTGCTCGATGCCATCCATGAGTTGCACCCCGACCTGCCGGTGGTCATCATCTCCGGCCACGGCAACATCGAAACAGCGGTGTCGGCCATCAAGCGCGGCGCCTACGACTATATCGAGAAGCCGTTCAAGGCCGACCGGCTGGTGCTGGCGACGGAGCGCGCGCTGGAGGCGTCCAACCTGCGGCGGGAGCTGAAGGATCTGAAGGAGCGCATCAGCGAGCCGGAGGATTTCGTCGGCGGCTCCACGATCATCAATCAGCTTCGTCAGGCTATCGAGCGCGTGGCTGCGGCCAACAGCCGGGTGCTCATTTCCGGCCCCTCCGGTGCGGGCAAGGAGATGACGGCACGCGCCATCCACGCCCGTTCGCACCGCGCGCGCGGACCGTTCGTGGTGGTCAATGCCGCCGCCATCACCCCGGAGCGCATGGAAGAGGAACTCTTCGGCGTCGAGGGCGGCAACGGCGTTGCCCGCAAGGTCGGAGCGCTGGAAGAGGCCCACAGCGGCACGCTCTATATCGACGAAGTCGCCGACATGC
>DAIPYB010000522.1:0-2365 GCA_036782955.1 Pseudoxanthobacter sp.
CCACCGAGCGCGGGGCCGACCTGATCGTCATGGCCTCGCACGGCCGCAAGGGGCTGAGCGCCATCGTGCTCGGCAGCGAAACCGTGAAGGTGCTGACCCACTCCGGCATTCCGGTTCTCGTCTATCGCTGAGGCCGGCTCAACCGGAACGAACGGTCGCAATCCCCGCGAGGGACCGTCTCGCGGGGATTTTTGTTTTCCGGGCCAGTCGCATGTCGGCCGGCAAGGCTGGATGAATGCGGCCGGGAACGCTAAGACTGACCTTGAAGACGGATCCGGGCCGGCGCCCGCATTCCGGGAATCGATGGCAACCGTCGACGCTGGCGACTTGCGAAAGCAGGCACGTGTGCAGCCGATGCAGGCGATCCCTTCCCGCGCAGCGCCGGATAAAGCCGGGTCTTCCTGTCGTCTGCGGCTCAGGATGCGGACGATCATTGCCAATTCAGGACCCGCGTTGCAGGCGATGACGGATTTTCGCGATCTCTACAGTCACGAGTTCATCCGCATAGCGGCCTGCGTGCCGCCCGGACTGGTCGCCAACCCGGCCGAGGCCGCGCGCGAAACGCTTCGTCTGGCGGCCGAGGGCCATGCCGGCGGCGTGGCGGTGCTGGTGTTTCCCGAACTCGGCATCTCGTCCTATGCCATCGACGATCTGCTGTTTCAGGATGCCCTGAACGATGCCGTGGGCGAGGCACTGGAGACGCTGGCGGAAGCATCGAAGGCCCTGCTGCCGGTGCTCGTGGTGGGGGCGCCGCTGCGCCATCGCGGGCGGCTCTACAACACCGCCATTGCCCTGCACCGCGGCCGGGTGCTGGGCGTGGTGCCGAAGACCTACCTGCCCAACTACCGCGAATTCTACGAACGTCGCCAGTTTACCGCCGGCGGCGGCGTGACCGGCGAGACCATTGCCGTTGCCGGGCAGGATGCGCCGTTCGGCACCGATCTGCTGTTCCGCTCCGAAGGCTCGGTGCCGTTCACCTTTCACATCGAAATCTGCGAGGATGTGTGGGTGCCGGTGCCGCCCTCCACCCGCGCGGCGATGGCCGGAGCGGAGATCCTGCTCAACCTTTCCGCCAGCAACATCACCATCGGCAAGGCCGACACCCGGCGCATGCTGTGCGCGGCACATGCCGCACGCACTGTTTCAGCTTATGTCTATTCGGCCGCGGGGCCGGGCGAATCCACCACGGACCTTGCATGGGACGGCCACGCCGCCGTGTTCGAGAACGGCGTCGTTCTGGCGGAAACGCCGCGCTTCGCCGAGGGCGGCGCGATGGCGGCGGGCGATGTGGATCTGGGCCTGCTGCGACAGGAGCGCATGCGCCTCAACACCTACGGCGACTGCGTGCGCAACGAGGGCGTCACGGGCGAGAGCTTCCGCACCGTCGCGTTCCGCCTCGATGCACCGGAAAAACCGACCGCCCTTGCCCGCAAGGTCGAACGCTTTCCCTTCGTGCCGTCGGACCCCGCGCGGCTGCGCGAGGATTGCTACGAGGCCTATCACATTCAGGTGCAGGGACTGGCCCGTCGGCTGGCTTCCACGGGCCTGCCGCGCCTTGTGATCGGCGTGTCGGGCGGGCTCGATTCCACGCAGGCGCTGATTGTCGCCGCCCGCGCCATGGATCAGCTCGGCCGCGACCGGCGCGATGTGCTGGCCTATACCCTGCCCGGCTTCGCCACCTCCGACAGCACCAAGAGCAATGCGTGGGCGCTGATCCGCGCGCTGGGGGTGAGCGGCGCCGAAATCGACATCCGTCCCGCCGCCCGCCAGATGCTGGCCGACATGGGCCATCCCTTCGCCGACGGCAAGCCGGTCTATGACGTGACGTTCGAGAACGTGCAGGCGGGCCTGCGGACCGATTATCTCTTCCGCCTTGCCAACCAGCACAGCGCGCTGGTGGTAGGCACGGGCGATCTCTCGGAACTGGCGCTGGGCTGGTGCACGTTTGGCGTTGGGGATCATATGTCCCACTATAACGTCAACGCCTCGGTGCCTAAAACGTTGATCCAGCACCTGATCCGCTTTGTTGCCGCTTCCGGCGACGTCAGCGGCGAGACCGCGCAGGTGCTCGTCTCCATTCTTGCAACGGAGATTTCGCCGGAACTGGTTCCGGCCGCGGATGGCCGGCGCATCCAGTCCACGCAGGAAATCGTCGGGCCCTATGCGCTGCAGGATTTCAATCTCTATTACCTGACGCGCTACGGCTTCCGCCCCTCCAAGATCGCCTTTCTGGCGGAACACGCCTGGCGCGATACGGCGCGTGGCGCCTGGCCGGCCGATCTGCCGGAGCCGGACCGGTGCGCCTATGACCTGCCGCAGATCCGGCACTGGCTCGGCGTTTTCCTGCGCCGCTTCTTCACCAGCC
>DAIPYB010000523.1:0-2361 GCA_036782955.1 Pseudoxanthobacter sp.
CCATCGTGGGCCCCGACAGCGTGGTGCTGGTCGACGCCACCGATACCCCGGAAGCGGCGCTGATCGTTGCCGGCGCCCTGAAGCGGGTAACCGACAAGCCCGTGCGCAAGGTGGTGCTGACGCATTACCACGCCGATGCCACGCTGGGCGCGGCGGCCTTTCCTCAGGCGGAAATCATCACGTCGACGCTGACGCGCGGCCTTATCGCCGATCGCGGCCGGCAGAATCGGGAGCTTATCGGCGCCCGCCGCGCCGCGCAGGGGCTCGCCCCGCTGGCGGACGTGGCACCGGTGGCACCGACGCTGACCTTCGGGTCTTCCGTCTCGCTGTGGGAAGGTGACCGGGAGGTGCGCATCATGCACCTTGGGCGCGGCCACACGCTGGGCGACATCGTGGTGTGGGTGCCGGATGCGGGCGTGATGTTCACCGGCGACCTGACGCCCGCCGACCGCATTCCCGATCTGGCCGACGGCTATCTGCGCCAGTGGCCGGTGACGCTGGATCGAATCGCTGCGTTCCGTCCGCTTGCCCTGGTGCCGGGCGCCGGATTGCCGGCGACGCGGCCGGAAGCCGTCGATGCGCTGATCGCCGGTACCCGCCACCGCCTTTCTGTCTTCTCCGAGGCCGCGGACGGCGGGCACGCCGACCGGTCGGTACCCGCCACCGTTGCCCGTGCACGCGAAAGCCTGCTGACGGCCCTGCCGGGCGTCGGCGCCAGCCCGGATTTTGAAACGCTGCTGCTGGTCGGCGCCTCCCGCGCGCTGGCGGAGGCGGCCGGTTACGACCAGCCTGACGTATGGTCGGTGGCGCGCGAGCAACAGGCCCGCGAGGGGCTGCTGCCGGAAAGCGAGACGCCGTCGGCCTTCGCCGGCGCCCTTACCGGCGCGGGTCTGGTCGCCGCGGCCCTCACTGTTGCCGCTGACGAAGCCGCGGCCGAGCCGGCCGGGGTCGAACCCGGCGAACTCGATGCTGATATCGTTGCCGGTCTGGAAGCGGATCTGGCAGATCTCGCCGCTGCCGGCGAGGAAACGTCCGAGGCAGCGTTTATCGCTGAAGACATCGTGGAAGAGGCCGGCGTTCCGGAAGACCTGATCGCCGCAGAACTGGCCGAGGGCCTTGCCGACGAACTGGCCGGCGCAATCGACTTCTCTGCTGACACCATAATTGCCGGGGACGCAGCGGCGGAAGAAGCCGGGACAACGGCACAGGAGCCCGCTCCCGCGGATTCCGGCGACCTTCTTCAGGGCGAGGCGTTTACGCAGGAACTGGGCGCTGCCGATCTTGACGCCGTTGCCCTTGCGGTCGCGCAGGCAGCCGATGAGGTCGTGGCCGGCCTGTCCGATCTGTCGCTCGTCGACGAGGCACCGGCAGAGGCGGGCGACACGCCGGCCGCCGTCGACGATCTTGGTGTCGAGGCTCTCGTGGCGGAGGCGCTGTCGAGCGTCGACTACGCGGCCGGCGAGCCGGCGGAAGACAGCGACGAATTCGACGACGGCGATTTCGTCGCCCGGTTCCTCGCCGCGACCGACCTCGGCACGCCGCCGGAAGACGGCGAGGATGCCGACCGCAAGGCTGCCGCCGAGAGCCGCAGCTAAGGCGCCGCGCTTAAAATGGCGGTTGATATCGGGTTCGGAGCGGCCGTCGTCGGCGGGGTGCTGTCGTTCGTCTCGCCATGCGTGTTGCCGCTGGTGCCACCCTATCTGTGCTTCATGGCGGGCGTGTCTCTGGACGAACTCGCGGAGCGCGATCCCGCCGCCGGCACCGGCGTGCGCTGGCGGGTATTCGTTGCCGCCGTCGCATTCGTGCTCGGTTTTTCCACCGTGTTCGTCGCCTTTGGCGCCACGGCCTCCGCGCTGGGACGCGTGCTCGCGCCATGGCTGCCGGTGCTGGGCTGGGCGGCGGGGTTCGTCATCATCGCCATGGGCCTGCACTTCCTCGGTGTCTTCCGCATCGGTCTCCTGTTCCGCGAAGCGCGGCTGGAGGTGCGGCAGACACCGGGCGCCATCGGCGCCTATGTCATGGGACTGGCGTTCGCCTTCGGCTGGTCGCCCTGCATCGGGCCCGTGCTGGGCACGATCCTGTTTCTGGCCGGCAGCGAGGCAACGGCCTTCTCCGGCGCGCGCCTGCTGGTGGCCTATTCTCTCGGGCTCGGTATTCCGTTCCTGCTGGCGGCACTGTTTTCCACCGTCTTCCTGCGCTGGCTCGCCGGTTTTCGCCGCCATCTGCACAGGGTGGAACAGGCAATGGGCGTCATGCTGATCGCAACCGGCATTCTGTTCCTCACCGGCCAGATGGCGCGCATGTCGTTCTGGCTGCTGGATCGCTTTCCCGGCCTCTCCGGCCTCGGCTGAGCGCCACCGT
>DAIPYB010000524.1:0-2354 GCA_036782955.1 Pseudoxanthobacter sp.
CCCCGGCTCCGACAAGCCGGTGCCCTCCCACAGCAATTCCTTCGATGCCGGCGCGGCGTGGGCATCGCTCGCCCTTCAGGCGGTGCATTCCGGCCTCGTGGTGCATGGCATGACCGGCATCGACTTTGCCAAGGCCGCCGCCGATCTGGGCGTGCCGGCGAACTGGCGGGTGGAAGCCGCCGTTGCCATCGGCAAGCAGGCCGACAAGTCCGTCCTGCCGGAAGGGCTCGCTGCCCGCGAAGCGCCTTCGGGCCGCAAGCCGCTGGCGGAAATCGTGTCCGAAGGACATTTCTGATCCGCATGCCCCGCCTTTTGCGGCGAGGCATGCACTTCAAGACAAAAGGGGCGGCCTGCTGGCCGCCCCTTTTTTTGTTCGTTCAGACGAAATCGGCTTCCAGCTTGCGGGCCGCCGGCTGGGTCAGCAGGCAGGGCGAGACGAACAGGTAGCCCTTCCAGGCGCCGTGCAGGGTGCGGACGGCAACCACCACCCAGAACCCGGCGAGCAGCAGGATCAGCGCCGCACCGATCGCCGCGAAGATATCGAGCCCGGTCACACGGCCAAGAGCGAGCGTCGACAGGCTGTAGACACCGAGCGGGAAGGTGAAGCCCCACCAGCCGATATTGAACGGCATGCCCTCGCGGATGTAACGCACGGTCTTCAGCATCGCCATGCCGAGCCACCACACACCGTAGCCCCACAGCATCAGCCCGCCGATAAGCCCCAGGCCGAATGCAACATCGCCGACAGGGCCGAGACCGGCCGCGGCGAAGACCGGACGCGCATCCCCGCCCAGCAACAGCAGGCCCAGCGCACCGGTGCCGATGGGGCCGAGTGCCAGCCAGCCGGAGGCCGCCATATCGCGGCTCGGCAGCTTATGCAGGGCAAGGCGCAGGATGAGGATGACGAGAATGCTCATGGCCACCGGCACGGACAGCGCCCACAGCACATAGCCGAGGATAAGGGTACTGAAGGCAGCGTCCGGGGCCAGATGCGGCACGAGCTGCGCGCCGGTAACCGCGGCCACCTCGCAGGCCACCACCGGCAGCAGCCAGACTGCCGTCATGCGGTCGATGGCGTGATCCTGCCGGGTGAACATCAGGTACGGAATGAGCAGCCCGGAGGCGAGCGCCATGGCGACATCCACGTACCACAGCGCATGCACCACCGGCACCACCGTAGCCTCGCCCCATAGCGGGATGCCGAAAGCAAGGCCGCCGTTGAGGATTGTGGCAAGGCCCATAGGGATGGCCCCGAAGAACATCGACACCACCGAGTGGCCGAAGATGCGGCGGGCGCCGTCGAAGAAAAAGATCCAGCGGGCCGCATAGGCCAGCGCAAAGAGCGTGAAGAGGGCGATATCGACCGCCCAGAGCGTTATCGCCACGGCATGCTGGCCGGCGAAGGCAACCGGAAACTGGTTGATCGCCAGCGCGAGAACGCCGGTGCCCATGGTGACCGTAAACCAGTTCGGCGTGAACTGGCGGACCGCCTCCCGCACCCGGAAGCCGAAGTGGGCAGCGAAGCCGTTATCCCCCGGCTTCTTTCCCTGCCCCGCATTGCCGACCTGTCTGGCGTTCATATCCGCCACTCCCCGAAATGATTTTCTGCGTGGACACTATCGGCGCGCGGCCATCTCTTCCAATTCAGAGATTCAGTTAGAATAATCGTGCAGCCAGATTGATTCTGGCAATCGCCATCACCCGATGCCACGATACACGATGACCCTTGAGCAACTTCGCATCTTCGTTGCCGTGGCGGAGCGCCAGCATGTGACGCGCGCGGCGGCGGCGCTCAATCTGGCGCAATCGGCGGCAAGCGCGGCCATTTCCGCACTCGAGGCCGCCCACGACACCCGACTGTTCGACAGGGTCGGGCGCGGCATCGTGCTCACGGAGGCCGGCCGGGCATTTCTGATCGAGGCCCGCGCGGTTCTGGCGCGCGCCGAAGCAGCCGAGCGGGTTCTGGCCGGCTTCGGCGCCCTCGAGCGCGGCAGCCTCGTCGTCCATGCCAGCCAGACAATCGCCGGCTACTGGCTACCACGCCATCTGGTCAGCTTCCGAAATGCCCATCCGCAGATTGCCCTGTCCCTGCATGTGGGCAACACGGCGGACGTGGCGGCAGCGGTGGAGGAGCGCATCGCCGAAATCGGCTTCGTCGAAGGTGCCGTGGACAACGCCGCGCTTCTGGCGGAGCCGATAGCCCGCGACCAGCTTGTCGTCGTGGTCGCGCCGGAGCATGCGTGGGCCGGGCGGGAGGCCATTCCGGCGCGCGAACTGGTGACCAGCGGCTGGGTGATGCGCGAAGCCGGATCGGTCACACGGTCTGCCTTCGAGGGGGCACTTCGGGATCTCGG
>DAIPYB010000525.1:0-2349 GCA_036782955.1 Pseudoxanthobacter sp.
GCGAAGCGGGCAAAAAAGCCCAGCGCCCATGCCGCCCCGAGAAGGCCGCGGTGGCGCGGGTCGCTGCGGTTCATGGCCTGCCGGATGTTGTCCGGGTTGGCCATCGGCGCCGCGCCGTAGGGATTGGCCCGCATGCCGATGGCGCTGGGACCGACATTGAACGGCCGGTCGCCGGCAATGGCCCGCGTGCTGGCGGCCATGGCGGGCAGGGATTCCAGCCCCTCCATGATGGAATGATCGTCACCGGCGTGAAGCGTTGCCGTTGTGGTGTAGCTCAGGAGGTCGATGGCCTCTGTCGGCGGCCGCTTGCGGTTCATCTCGGTGAAGTAGCTGAACATGCCGCCGCCGGTGCGGGCAGGGGCGAAGGCGGCGCGTGCGGCGGCATAGAAGGCGGCCGGCGGCGGGGCCGGTGGCCACGGGCTGCCGGGCAGGGTGCATTTGAGGTCCGGCGCGGGTGAGGTCAGCACGGTCGCGAACGGCGATCCGAGGGCGGCAACGGTCTTGCCCAGCGCGGCGATTTCCGCCTCCCACCCCTCCACCGAGGCGATGACCGCCTCCAGCCAAGGCTCGGCGCCTAGGCCGCGCGCGGTGGCGGCAAGGCGTTCGAGGGTGCGTGCGTCGTGTCCGCGGCGCGGATCGTAGTGGCAGATGATGAAGCCGGCGCCGAGTCCGGCGAGCACGGCGCGGTGGGCATCCGTCGCCGCGCAGTCGTCGGGATCGAGCCCAAGGCCGAGGCGCGGCACGCGGCCCTGCACCGGGCCGGGCAGACCGATCCGTGTGGCGCCGTCGCCGGCCGCCGCCGGCACGGTGCCGGCGATCTCGAGCGTCACTTTCTGGGCAAGGCGCTCGCCGGCCGGAATCGTGTAGGGCCACGGCCGGGCGAGGGGGCGCACATAGGTCTTGAACGAGGCGTCGGTCCAGTTGCGCTGGTCCTCCATCTCGAAGGCATCGCCCTCCATGCGGCAGGTCACCTTCAGCCCCGGCGCGGGGGCGTGGGTGAGGGCGCGCAGGTCCATCATCGGCTGCACCGGGTCGATCAGCGCCGGAAAGGTCCCTTCCATCACCCGTCCGTCGGTGTGCTCGATGGTGACGGGATGGCCCGCCACGTTTTCCAGCGCGTGCAGCACGACGAAGCCGGTGCGGTTGGTGCAGAAATCCGTCACCGCCAGCGCCTCGCCGGAAAAGCTCAGGTGCCCGTCGGCCGATGCCTCGATCCGTGCGCGATAGGACAGCCGCTGTTCGCCGTCCGCGGCGTCGGCGCTGTAGGCGAGGCGGAAGCCCGCCGCCGTTTCCTCAAGCGTGAAGTCGCGGAGCGTCGGATTGTAGGTGCCCCAGTTGCGATCCCGTACGATGAACGAGATGGCCCGGATGATCTCGACACCGTCGAAGCGGATGTGGCGCAGGTTGCCGGCATCGAGTTCCGCCGTCAGGCGGCCGGCGGTGAGCAGGCGCGGCGCGGCGACCGGCTCGTCGGTGCCGAACAGGCGGACGGCTAGGGTGGGGGCGGAACCGGGTGCGTTCATCGTTCCATCCGGCTGGAAACCAGCCGCTCCGCGAGCAGGGCCACGATGATGATCGTGCCGATGGCCGAGCCCTGCCAGAAGGGTGAAACGCCCATCAGGTTGAGGCCGTTGCGGATCATCACCATGATGAAGACGCCGATGAGCGTGCCGATCACCGAGCCGCGTCCGCCATAGAGGCTCGCCCCGCCGATGACGACGGCGGCGATGGTATCGAGCTCCATGGCGTTGCCCATCAGCGGATCGGCGGACAGGAGCTGGCTGACCGAAAACGTGATGGCCACCGCTGCCAGCGCGCCGGACAGCACATAGGGCAGCACCGAATAGAACAGCGTGCCAAGACCCGCCGCACGCGCCGCCTCGCGGTTGGAACCGACCGCGTAGATAGTGCGCCCGCCCTTGGTATAGTTCAGGTAGAGCCATGCGGCGGCGTAAAGCGCGAGCAGGAACAAGACGTTGGTGGGAATGCCCAGAACGGTCGTGTAGACGATCGCCTGCATGGCTTCCGGGATGTCGGAAATCGCGGTCTGGCCGGAGAGGATGTAGGCGAGGCTGCGGGCTATGGCCATCATGCCCAGCGTGACGACGAACGGCGCGAGCCCGAACAGGTTGATGAGCAGCCCGGAGGCCAGCCCGATCAGTGCCCCGCAGCCGACGGCAATGACGATGGCCGGCACGATGGGCACATGCTGCAGCGACAGGCCCAGAATGATGCCGGTGAGGCCGGCGACGGAGCCGACCGAAAGATCGATGCCGCCGGTGAGAATGACGAACGTCATGCCCACCGCCACGATGCCGATCACCACCGACTGGTCCAGCATGTTGAAGA
>DAIPYB010000526.1:0-2339 GCA_036782955.1 Pseudoxanthobacter sp.
GCATCAACTCCGACGCCATCGACAACTCGGCCGGCGTCAACACCTCCGACGTGGAGGTGAACCTGAAGATTGCGCTCGCCACGCCCGTCCACGACGGCCGTCTCGACCGGCGCGGCCGCGATGCGCTGCTCGCCGCCATGACCGACGACGTGGCGCATCTGGTGCTGAGCAACAACTATCGCCAGACGCTGGCGCTGTCGCTGGCCGGCCGGCGCGGTCTCTCCGATATCGGCTTCCAGCAGCGGCTGATGCAGAGCCTCGAAAAGCGTGGCCTGCTCGACCGGTCGGTGGAATTCCTGCCCGACGATGCCACCATCGCCGAGCGGGTGCGCGGCGGCGAGGCGCTGGCGCGCCCGGAGCTGGCTGTGCTGCTCGCCTATGGCAAGCTGACGCTCTATGACGACCTGCTGGCCTCGTCGATGCCGGACGATCCCTATCTGGCGCGCGATCTGGCCGGCTACTTCCCCAAGCCCCTGCGCGAGGCCTACCCGGACGCCATCGAGAGCCACCGCCTGCGGCGCGAGATCATCGCCACCATCATGGCGAACGACATGATCAACCGCGGCGGACCGGCCTTCGCGGTGCGTCTGGCCGACGAGACCGGGGCCGATCCGGCCACCGTCGCAGCCGGTTTCGCGGCGGCGTTCGACAGCTATCGCCTCGGCGAACTCTATGCCGAGATCGACGCGCTCGATAACCGCATCGACGGTCAGGTGCAGCTCGGCCTCTACGAGGCGGTGGGCGATATCGTGCGCAGCCGTACCGTCTGGTTCGTGCGCAACGTCGATTTCCGCGAGGGTCTCGACGCCATCGTCACGCGCTTCCGCACCGGCATCGACGCGCTGGCCGCCAACCTCGGCTCCGCGCTGCCGGCGGCTTTCGTGGAGATGCGGGCCGGGGCCGCGGCCGATCTGGCGGAAAAGGGCGTGCCGGAGGCACTTGCCCTGCGCATTGCCGCGCTCAAGGCGCTGATGCTGGCGCCCGACGCGGTGATCGTGGCCGACCGGCTGAACCGGCCGGTGGTGGACGTCGGCAGCGCGCTGTTCGCGGTCGCCCTGCGGCTGCGCATCGAGAACCTCGCCAGCCGGGCAGCGGCCATTCCGGTGGCCGATTATTATGACCGCCTCGCGCTGGACCGGGCGCTGGAGAGCATCGCCTCTGCGGTGCGGGCCATCACCGCGGAAGTGCTGGCGACCGGCACCGGCGAGACGGCGGTGGACGCGTGGCTTGGCGCCAACCCGGCGGCGGAGCGCATCCGGCGCGCGGTGGAGGACATTGCCGCCAGCGACATGACCGTCGCCCGGCTGACGGTGGCCGCCGGGCTCATCGGCGACCTCGCCCAGTCGTGATCACCGGCTGATGACGAAAAAAGGCCCCGGCGCTGGACAGGCGCCGGGGCCTTTGTCGTCTTTATCGGGGTTTGTTCAGTAGAAGGCGTGCACGCGGGAAGGTTCCGGCGCGAAGGCGCCGACGACGCCACCCACGACACCACCGACCACGCCGCCGATGATGGCGCCGGCCGGGGTGAACAGGCCGCCGCCGAGGATGCCGGCCTGCGATCCGGCCATGGCGCCGGTAAGGATGCCCTTCCAGCCGCCGCCGTTCACGGCATCCAGGGCGTCGTCGTTCAGGGCGATGGCTTCGATGTTGGTGTTCATGGTCTTCAGTCCTTCATCGTGGGCCGTCCGGCCCGTCGTTTCGTTGAAAGGACTTCTAGGCCCCGCCGCTGACACCAGCCTTACAGCAACGGGCTCCTCGATTTGAAAACGCCCCGCTCGCCGGGCGTGGCCGGGCCGTTTTCACGCCGTTCGTCCGGCTAAACTGCCGGGGGCTATTTCTTCGGGAAGGGTTGCAGGCCGCTTGCCGAGGCCAGTGGCTTGCCGGCGGCATCGAGCGCGGTGACCGTGATCTTGTAGAAATGGGTCCGGCCGGCTGGCGGGCAGGGGCCCTTGTATCGGAAGGCTCCATAGGGCAGCGCCGCTTGCCCCTTGTAGGCGATCTCGCCGCCGCCGTGGTTGTAGGGGCTGTTCTGGTCCGCCATTCGCATCGCGAGCTTCGCGGTGCCGGCGGGGACGCCGGACAGGGTTATGGGCGGCGATCTGGGGTCGAAGCACTGCTTCGTCGGCCCCCAGTCGAAGGCGACCTTCATGTCCTGCGCAAAGGCAGGCGATGGCGCGAAGCCGATGGCGCACAACAGCGCGAGCGCGCTGCCGATCCCGCGTGGCCGGTGCGTGGCAGAGCCGGTGAGCCGCAAGCAGACCTCCTCCTGTCAGGACGCCCCGGTCAGGGGCATGGGCGCATGGCGGCTCCGGCGCGGAACCGCGTGTGCACCCGGATTT
>DAIPYB010000527.1:0-2339 GCA_036782955.1 Pseudoxanthobacter sp.
GAGATCGCCACCATGAACCACGTTCTCAAGGACGCACCGGCCGATGCCGTCGGCAACCGCGCGCTTTATCGCGACCCGGATGCCCCGCCCGCCGCCGGTCTCGCAGGGACGATTGCCGCCTTCGTCCGGCAGGAGCAGGTGGACACGTTCCGGCCGGAATGATCCCGGCGCCGGTCAGGCGCCGTCCATCTCGCTCTCATAGCGTTCGGAAAGCTCCAGCCAGCTTTCCTCCGTCGCCGCGATGGCCTTCTCTGTCTCGGCCCGCTCGCGGGCCACTTCCGCACCTTTGGCTGGACTGGTGGTGAAAAGCGCCGGATCGGCGAGCCGGGCATCGAGCTTTTCCAGCTTTGCCCGCAGGGTCTCGATTTTCTTCTCGGCAGCCTGAATTTCCTTGCGCAGCGGCGCCAGCAGGGCGCGGCGCTCCGCACCCGCCTTGCGTCGCTCCTGCGCACTCGGGGCGGCGGATGCCTCGTCGCGGCGCTCGTCCTTTCCCGCGCTTCCCGTCCGCGACAGCACGAGACGGCGATAATCGTCGAGATCGCCGTCGAAGGGGGCGACAGTGCCGTTCGCCACCAGCCACAGCCGGTCGGCGCAGGCTTCCACCAGATGGCGGTCGTGGCTGATGAGAATGACCGCGCCCTCGAAATCGTTGATGGCCTCGATCAGGGCGGCGCGGCTGTCCACGTCCAGATGGTTGGTGGGCTCATCGAGAATGAGCAGATGTGCCCCCTCGAAGGTGGCCAGCCCCATCAGCAGGCGGGCTTTTTCGCCACCGGAAAGATCGCGCGCGGGCGTGTCCATGCGGTCGGTCGGCAGGCCGAACTGGTTGACGCGCGAGCGCACCCTTGCTTCGGGCTCGGCCGGCAGGCGGCGGCGCATGTGCTCGAAGGCCGATTGCTCGGGCACCAGTTCGTCGAGCTGGTGCTGGGCGAAATAGGCCACCTTCAGCTTGCCTGCGCGGGTGTAGCTGCCGGTTTCCGGTGCCAGCTTGCCGGCGATGAGCTTGGCGAAGGTGGATTTGCCATTGCCGTTCTGGCCGAGAAGGGCGATGCGGTCGTCGTCGTCGATGCGCATCGACAGGCGGGTCAGCACGGGCTTTTCAGGCTGGTACCCGACGGAGCCTCTTTCGAGGGTGATGATGGGCGGCGCCAGCCGCCCTTCCGCCATGGGAAAGGCGAACGGGCGCACGTCGCCGTCGGCCACGGCGGCAATCGGCTGCAGCTTTGACAGCATCTTCAGGCGCGACTGCGCCTGCCGCGCCTTGGTGGCCTTGGCGCGGAAGCGATCCACGAAGGATTGCAGATGCTTGCGGTGGGCTTCCTGCTTTTCCGCACTCTTGCGCAGCAGCGTCTGGGCCTCGGAACGCTGGCGCTCGAAGGAATCGTATCCGCCCCTGTAGGCGACGAGCCGGCCGTTATCGAGGTGGACGATGGTATCCACCACCTTGTTCAGCAGGTCCCGGTCGTGGCTGATGAGAACCACCGTATGCGGATAGCGCATCAGGTAATTTTCCAGCCAGAGGGTGCCTTCGAGGTCGAGATAGTTGGTCGGCTCGTCGAGCAGCAGCAGGTCGGGTTCGGCGAACAGAACGCCCGCCAGCGCCACCCGCATGCGCCACCCGCCGGAAAACGACCGGCAGGGACGTTGCTGAGCCTGCGCATCGAAGCCGAGGCCGGCAAGGATGGAGGCCGCGCGGGCCTCGGCGGAATGGGAACCGATATCGGTAAGGCGGGTGTGGATCTCGGCGATGCGGTGCGGATCGGTGGCGGTTTCGGCCTCCGTCAGCAGGTCATGACGCTCCCGGTCGGCTTTCAGCACGACTTCGATCAGCGTTTCCTCGGTGCCGGGTGCCTCCTGCGCGACCTGACCGACCTTGATGCCGCGCGCCAGCGAGATCGTGCCGCCCTCGGGTGCAATCTCACCGGTTATGAGGCGGAACAGCGTGGTCTTGCCGGCGCCGTTGCGCCCGACGAAGCCGATGCGCGAACGCTCGTTGACCACCATGGTGGCATGGTCGAGCAGGGTGCGGCCGGCGATGCGGTAGGTGACGTCGTTGATGCTCAGCATGGAACAGCGTTCTTCGAAAGGAGCTGTTTCTTGCCTCCTTGCCGGCCGCCCTGCAAGCCGTCATCGCGCGGTCATCGGGGGCAGGGCAGAAAAAGTGGGTTTTCCGCCGGGCTTCCACCGCTTGCGGCCACCTTGTCCGGCAGGCTATACGTCCGGCCGAATTCTTTTCCCGAGGCGGGCGCAATGCCTGCTTTTTGTCTCGCTGGAGTTTCTTGTCATGGCGATCGAACGCACTTTCTCGATGATCAAGCCGGATGCCACCCGCCGCAACA